>JBJTXG010000278.1:0-4113 GCA_046082125.1 Ferruginibacter sp.
GCCAACGACGTGGTGAATCCGGCGGCTAAAACCGATCCGGCCTCACCAATCTATGGTATGCCGATTCTGGATGTCGAACTGGCCAAAACCGTTGTGGTGAATAAACGAAGCATGAAACCCGGCTATGCGGGTATTGAGAACGAGCTCTTCTTCCGTCCGAAAACGTCGATGCTGTTTGGCGATGCCAAAAAAGTATTGCAGGATCTCTGTGCGGAAATCAAACAAGCTTAAAATGTTGGTTGAGTATGCCACGATCCTTACCTCAGGCGCTGTTGGGCTCGTTGCAAGGCCTGCCCGGTTTTGATCGGGAGGCGTTTATAGCTGTCCATGAACAGACGCAACCACCTGTTTCCATTCGCATAAATCCGCGTAAGCAAATAAGCGAATATGCCTTTCCGTTAGTTTCTGGCGATCGAGTCCCTTGGTCTGCGCAGGGCTTTTATCTGCCGGAGCGTCCTTCCTTTACACAGGATCCCTTATTTCACGCCGGCACGTATTATGTACAAGAAGCCAGTTCGATGTTTCTGGAACAGGCCGTTCTGGCATCCGGCATGGCTCATGAATCTATTGTGGCATTGGATCTCTGTGCAGCCCCGGGTGGTAAGTCTACGCTGATGCAGTCATTACTTACTCCAACTAGCCTCTTGGTCAGTAATGAGGTCATTCAGTCCAGGGTGCCTATGCTGATGGAGAATATGCAAAAATGGGGTGGGAGTAACCAGGTCATCACGGCCAACGACCCGTCCGATTTTGGTCGACTGCCTGGTTTTTTTGACATGATGGTGGTCGATGCTCCTTGTAGTGGAAGTGGATTATTTCGTAAAGATCCCCGGGCGATGGATGAATGGAGTACGTCGAATGTGATGCACTGCAGTCAACGGCAGCAGCGGATCTTGGCGGATGTGTTGCCTTCACTGAAACAAAACGGCGTACTGATCTATTCAACCTGTTCGTATGCGGTGGAGGAGAATGAAGCCATGGTTGAATGGCTTATGGCTGAGCACGGACTGGAGCCCATTGAAATTCCGCTTGAGGAAGATTGGCACATTGTTCGTACACAGAATCAGCAGGGCACATTGACCGGTTATCGGTTTTTCCCCAACTGGCTTCGAGGAGAAGGATTTTTTATTTGTATGCTGCGGAATACCCGATGGTACACAGCCGGCGAAAAGGGCAACCAACGATCACACCGACATACACCGATCATCCAAGTGGCAACCGCACCCTACAATCCCTGGGTGACATTGACATCCGAGCAGGCTACCTTTCAATATCAGGATCAATGGTATTTGTTTCCGCAGACACAACTTGAATCACTTTTTCAATTGCAGCAACACCTTCGTATACGAAAGGCCGGAACCTGTTTAGGATCATGGGTTCGCGATGGTTGGATACCCGATCATGCAGCGGCCATGAGTACAGCAGTTAATGCTCATGTCGATGCCATCACACTCGATTACGAACAAGCGCTGCAGTATCTTCGACATCAGCCGTTGTCTGGTATAGCCGGTTCGAAGGGCTGGCAATTGGTTACTTATCAACAACAGCCGCTCGGGTTTGTGAAAGTGCTTTCGAATCGAATCAATAATTACTATCCTAAAGCCTGGCGAATTGTTAACAAGTAGAAAACAAGAAGATGTGTTGAAAGTTGCATCTTTGCGTGCATCTAACCCATCGTCACTCAGTTTTTAAAAATGTGTTCATCATGAAGCACTTCATTGCTTGCTTGTTGATTTTATTTTTTTCAGCGAACATCCAAGCGCAAAAATTACATGTGGTTCATGAAAAAGAATCACTGTATTCGATTGCACGGCTTTATTCGATTGCTCCTAAAGAGCTGGCCGCCTATAATCAGCTGGCCATCACGGCCGGATTACAAATCGGACAAACACTGAAAATTCCCGCATCGGTTAGTCCGGCGGCACCCGTTCCGGCGGTTGCCCAAGAACCTAAAACAGCCGTACGCGATTCCCAGGCGATCATACACCAGGTATTAAAAAAAGAAAATCTATTCCAGATTGGCCGAATGTATAATGTATCGATCAACGATATCATGAAATGGAATAGTTTGCCCTCCATACAAATCAATGAAGGCGCATCACTGATCGTTGGGTATAAGATCGTAACAACGCCGGTAAATACAACGATCTCCTCCACGAACCAAACAACAATCAATACACCGGCGCCTGCCAAAACAATGCCACCACCGACTAAAATCGACTCTACGGCCCGTAATTTTAATGGTGGTTTTTTTCGCGATCAATTTTCATCGGTACGTTTGATCCCACCGTCGGAACAAAAAACAGGTACGGCCGCCTCTTTCAAAAGCAACAGTGGCTGGACAGACGGAAAATATTATTGCCTGCACAATGGAGCGCCCGTGGGTACAATTATCAAACTGACTGCTGTTGAAACCCAACGCACCGTGTATTTGAAAGTGCTGGATGTCATTCCCAATATCAAACAGAACGCCGGGATGCTGATACGGATCACTGATGCGGCGGCTGATGAACTGGGTTTAAAATCAGTCCAGTTTGAGGCGACCATTGATTATTAAATTTTCCATAATGAAAACGTATCTACTCTTACTGAGCAGCCTTTTTTGTTTTGCAACCGGATGGGCGCAGCTTAATGAAAATGAAGAAAATGCCCCGGACGCACCGTCCAAACAAGGACTCGCAACGGCCGGGTTCAGTGCAGTCAAAAAAAACAGCTGTACTCCCATCAAAGATCAGGCCCGCACAGGCACCTGCTGGTCGTTTGCAGGCACCTCGTTGGTAGAAAGCCAGGCCATCCGGCAGAAAGTGGGCACCCTTGATCTGAGCGAGATGTATGCTGTTCGTAACATTTACCTCGAGAAAGCAAAAAACTATATCCTCCGTCAGGGAGATGCACCCTTTAATGAGGGCGCTCTCGGTCATGACCTCATTCAGGCCTATGCCCGATACGGTATTATGCCCGAAAGTGCATACAAAGGACTGCCCAACCGACAAACTTCCTTTGATCACGACGAACTGTTTCGGAAATTGAAACGCTATGTCGACAGTACCCTTAAAACAGCAAAAGCCGGATCATTGACTGCCGACTGGACACCCGGATATATTCGTCTACTGGATGAATACATGGGGGTTGTTCCGGATAAGTTCACCTATAACGGTAAACAGTATACGCCAGCAGTGTTTGCTAAAGACGTCGCTCGGTTTTCGGCGGAAGAGTATGTATCAGTAACATCCTTTACCCATCATCCCTATCAACAGGCTTTCATGCTCGAAGTGCCGGATAATTTCAGCAACGGACGTTATCTCAACCTGCCGCTGAATCAAATGATCCAGTATACACAACAAGCCGTAAGTAATGGATACACCGTACTGTGGGATACCGATGTGAGTAATATAGGATTTGATGCCAAGACTGGTCTCGCGCTGCATGTATCATCCCTGCCACCCGGCGAATCACTCCGGTTGGAAATGAAAGAAGACAACTGGAATGCAGAACGGCGTCAACAACTCTTTGAAAACCTCACTACCCAAGATGATCACCTCATGCACATCGTTGGTGTAGAGAAAGATCAGGCGGGTCGGTTGTTTTTTATTGTAAAAAATTCCTGGGGAAACATCGGACCCTACAACGGGTATATCCATGTGTCAGAGGCTTATTTTGCCATGAATACCATTTCGCTGATTTTTCCGAAAGCCTCATTACCAGCGGGGGTTGAAGAGAAGCGCTAGTCGACGTGTGCCGGTAGTGTTGGATTGCCGCGCAAGTATTCTTCTGTCGACATTTTTCGTTTTCCTTCCACCTGGATATCATGCAGGTATACCCAACCGGTAGTTGCGGCGATTCTGACATAGGTTTTGTTGTCTGTTTCAATCGTGCCGGGTGTAACCGATAATGAATCCGTCTCTGGACGGACCTGATAAATTTTCCAGCGTTTGCCATTGATGAAAGTAAAGGCTCCCGGAAAAGGCGAGAGTCCCCGCACCAGATTATGAATGTCTTGGCAGGAACTGTTCCAGTGGATGGCACAGGTTTCAGTAAAAAGTTTAGGAGCATGCTTCAGCGTAATACCCGAGGCTAGTAAATCCTGAGGTTGTTCCTCTAACGTGTCATTGG
>JBJTXG010000279.1:0-13851 GCA_046082125.1 Ferruginibacter sp.
TTGGCGCCGGCACCATGGGTAACGGTATCGCGCACGTTTTCGCCCAGAACGGATTTCACGTCACGTTGATTGATGTCAGTGAAGCACAACTAACCAAAGCGATTGCCACGATCTCTAAAAATTTGGATCGACAGGTGTCCAAAGCATTGCTAACGGAAGAACAAAAAGCGAATACGCTTTCCAATATCAAAACGATCACATCCATTTCGGATGGTGTACAAGCGGCCGATCTGGTCGTGGAAGCAGCTACTGAAAACATTAACCTGAAACTCGATATTTTCAAACAGATGGATGCCTCCGCGCCTGCAGGCTGCATTTTGGCAACCAATACCTCCTCTATTTCCATTACCAAAATGGCGGCAGTTACCAAAAGGCCTGCGTTGGTGATCGGTATGCACTTCATGAATCCGGTACCGGTTATGAAACTGGTGGAAATCATCAACGGCTATGCGACATCAAAAGATGTGACGAACACCATCGATGCATTAAGCAAACAGCTTGGAAAAGTCCCCTGTGTGGTCAATGATTATCCCGGGTTTATTGCCAATCGCATTTTGATGCCGATGATCAATGAGGCTATTTACAGTTTATTTGAAGGCGTGGCCGGAGTAACAGCAATTGATACCGTTATGAAACTGGGTATGGCGCATCCGATGGGTCCATTGCAGTTGGCTGATTTTATTGGGTTAGATGTTTGTCATAGTATATTGAAAGTACTTCACGACGGATTTGGTAATCCAAAATATGCCCCTTGCCCGCTACTGACTAATATGGTAACAGCCGGAAAACTTGGTGCTAAAAGCGGCGAAGGGTTCTATGTATATACACCGGGAAGTAAGGAACTGGTGGTGAGTGAATCGTTTGTTTGATTGTTTGGTCGCTTCGCGAGTTTGGGTTAATGTTTAAAAGATTTAAAAGGTTCCATAGGTTTAAAAGGTTAGTAAAAACCTCTTGAACTTTTTGAACATCTTGAACCTGTTGAACGATCTGTGGTCAGTGATTGTTGATCACCCTCGGCAACTTGTTAACCTCGGCAACATCCTTATCCTTCATTTTCTCACCAACTCATACGAATGTAATATCATCTCTTCGATTCGGCTCCAACTCACTCTACCGTTTATTTTTACCGTGTTCCAATGCTTCTTATTCATGTGAAAGCCGGGTAAAACGGTGTCAGGGAATTCTTCCCTTAATTCAATCGCTTTTTCTGGATCACATTTCACATTGATTGATAAATCTGTTTCGTCTAGTGGCAACAGTAAAAACATTTTACCATTCACTTTAAATACAAGGGTTACCTCATCGAACGGAAAATGTTCGGTTACCCCCGATAATGATAAGGCAAATGCGCGGATTGATTCAGTATGCATAATTGACGCTTGGCCGCTTTTGCTAACGGTCCTTTTTACTAAAATAATACATTCAACGTACGTATCCTACCATACATTTGAGTTCACCCATCCAGTCGAACAACGACGTTGAACGATTCGAATAAAAAAAGCCCCTCCCGAAGGAGAGGCTGTGTGATTGTTTTCTGTATTAATTAGCGAATGATAGTGAGATCGGTCTTCGTTGTGAATTTCCGTCCGGAAATCAGGTAGAAATCAACCACGGCATAATAGGTTCCATCAGGTAGCGGATTCCCTTTATAACGTCCATCGAAATTGTTACGATAGTCGTTGTTCTCGTATACTTTAGACCCGTAGCGATTGAACACAACCACTTTGATTTTGGTCAGGCAATCGAATTGATCATAGATCTTCCAAATATCATTGATACCATCTCCGTTCGGACTGAATGCATTCTTCATGCGAATGCAATACGGGATAACGGTTACGAGCACATCATCGGTCGAGATACAGCCTACGCCACTTATAGTCGTAAGCGTATAGGTTGTAGTAGCCGTTGGTTGTGCCGTTGGATTGAGTACCGATGTTGAAGACAATGAAATATCATTTGGAGTCGAAGACCAGGTGAATGTACCGCCACCTGTTACAACGCCATTCAGCTGAACGAGATCACCGGAGAGAATCGTTTGATCAGGACCGGCAGAGGCACTAACCTGATTTTCCACCGTGATATTCACCGTACGGTTAACCGTACACTGACCCAGTGTGGCAGTTAACGTGTATGTATTTACCCCGACTGTATTGGGCTGTGCAACGGGACTGGCAATTGATGTGTTGCTCAGGTCGTTACCGGCCCAGGTATAGCTCGCTGCGTTACCAGTGGTTGTCAGTGCAACAGAGGCACCACGACAAATGGTAGTATCCTGACGGGTTTGAACTACCAAGTCGTTGGTTAAGTTAACCGTAGCGTTTTGTTGAAAAATACACCCATTGGCATCCTGAACGTATACCGTGTAGTTTCCATCGTTTACACTGAAGGCTGCAGAAGACTGATAAGAAGTACCATTGATGCTATATTGATAGTTGACGGTACCGCCGTTCGCCTCGATGTTGATGGCACCATTCGGTGTAGCGGAGCACGTAGCGTTACTTGTTTGAATGGTTGCTGACAGTGCCGCTGGCTGAAGGATTGTAACAACCGTATCGCGGAAACATCCCGAATTATCACGAACTCGAATCGTGTAAGTACCGGCTGGCAGGTTATTGAACACACCGCTACTTTGGTAGGTGGTACCCCCATTGATTGAGTATTCAAATATTCCCGTACCATTTTGGCCGGTTACGTTGATGGACCCTGTGCTGCCACCATTACAACGTACATTGGAAATAGCGTAGTCGCCACTAACTGCATTGGGATCTTCCGGAATCACTACGTTGATGGTCGCTTCGCAGGTCGTTCCGATTTGACGATAACGAATCGGATATGTTCCGGCAGGAAGGTTTACGACATTAGAAATTTGCCAGGTTACTCCGCCATTGGTTGAGTACTCAAATGGACCAGGAGCACCGGATGGGTTTATCGTTGCAGACCCAACACCTGCATTAGCGCAGCTAGCTGCAACCGTGGTTGCCGTTGCCGACAGCGGGTTGTTTGATAATACATTCACTGTATCCGTGCCATACACAAACAGGTTTGGATTATTGAACTGTGCATATTTGGACTTTACAACGTAGGTGGTATTGCCGGCAGGACAAACATTTGGGAACGAAACTTCAAACGTGTTGTTACCCACATTGACGGTATCACCAACAGCTACGAGATTACCGTTCAGATCATACAGTTCTACCCCGCGGTATAGTGTTGGGCCAACCGCCGGCACAAAGCGCCAGGATTCGTTCATATTCACCGTGCCCCAATTTGGACCAGTGGCCGTTCTGCCAGGGGCCATGATTCCTTTGTTTTTGTTGGCATTTTGCAAGCCAATCATTTTGCGACCCTGGTTCCATCCGGCACAAATTTGAGCACTTTGCACAAATACCTCAATCACACCAATCCCTTCGTACAAGACAATCTGATGGGTGTTTTCTATCAGATTGTTACAGGCTGTACTAAATTGAGGGACCTTAAAAACGCTCATGATAAATCGGCGATGAGGGGCTGTACCAACTACTTCATATTTAATCTGGCGAGTTGGTGAAGTGGTTACCGATGGATCCAAATCATGAAACACGCCCATGATCAATGACTTGTCGTAACTGGTGTTTGGCACATTGCCGGGTGTCATACTCCAATGAGAATAAAGTCCTGCTTGAGAAACATCGAACGAAATGAATCCATTGGTGCTAATCAGCAGCGAGTTGTATGGCGAAGCGGCATCATCATAAAACGGAAACGGGAAGGTGATGGGAATAGCCTGTGAATAGCGATCATCAATAGTCAGATTAGCTGAGGTTCCGGTAGGCGGACCAAAAGGCGCATAGGTTCTGAAGCAACCACCTGGACCGGTAAGTGGATTGATGACATAATTGCTGGTAGAAGACCGAATATCCGGAATCTTCGCTTTCAAGGTAATGCATGAATTCGCACAACCGTTGATGGTAGTATCTCTAGCGCAGCTGAATGAAAAGCTTCCCTGAGCAAGTGTTGCCTGGCAGATCAAAAGCATCAGAGCGAGTGAAAGGAGTTGCCTTTTTTTCATGTGTGTTTTTTTATAGCACTTTTAGAATATCATTTTCAGAACGAACACGGCCTTCCAATGATGGGTTTGTTATTACAAGGGTATTATTTCTTTTTTAAATCAAATTGTAAACCAAGTTCGTGTGCACCGGATCCGGCCACAAAGATGCCGATGGGTGAAACATAATAATCATACGAGTAACTTAGTTTTACTTTTTTGAAGAGGTTGACACCGGTTTGTAAGCTCCAGAACTGGTTTACACGCCAATCAAGTACCCACCATACTTTGTCCTGATAATCGACCTTTGTGCCAAAATCATATTCAGATGGTGCGTTTTGAACCAAGCGAACCATGGCAAATGGAATCACATAAATATCATCACCGGTTTGTAAGCGATAGTTTGCATTCACATTGTAATGACGATATAGCTTACCACCCTGTTGGATATTAGGCACATCAGCCAATTCCAGTTTTGACTGTATGAGTTGACTGGCAGCGGCGCCCACACTGAGTTTGCCGTTCGTCCAGTACAACCCGAAGCCCGCGTCAAACGCAAATTTGTTTTCGGCACCACCCAACACCGGATCCAGCGTACCGAGCGCATCAGTCAGCTTGGCCTTGTCGATCGCGTATTGTAATCCACGTAATTCGAGACCAATACCCAACCGACTTTTCCCATTGGCGGATTTGATATGATAAGAATATCCGAATTGCACGCCATTACGACTGGTAGGGCCTGTTTGATCCCGGTAGAGATAGGCCGACATACCCGAATTCATTTTCTTCAATTCAAAATCACCATATACCATGGTCGTCTGAGGATTTCCGGGGAAGGAACTCCACATGTTTCGGTAAGCCATCCCAACCATGTTGTTCTGACCCATACCTGATGCGGCCGGGTTATACATTGGGTTGTGTTGCAAATACTGGCTCATGAAATGCAATTGTTGCGACCGGGCTGTGAATCCCAGCAGCAGACAGAGAGAGAATACGAGAACTCTTTTCATGTGTATGATTGGTTTTACATTGTTGAACACAGGTGTTGCCATGATGTACAACCCTGTTTTAATATGACCCTGTAATTCGGAAATCTTATTCAACAAATGTCTGTTTGCGTAACCCTCCGGGGTCAGTTCAATACGAAAGGTCTCACAAGCAGCATTAATGGGTGTGAAAGTAAAAAAAAATGTTAATAATCAACCCCTTGTTGATAAAAAAAGAACCGATTTCAACAAGCCTGAAAGGTAATGCCCTGGCCCAGTTCTCCGATACGGAACAACCAGGTTGGTTTCATGCGATTGGGTACTAAAACCTGCATTCGGCAAAACAGGCCGATTTCCTGTTGCTCAATAGAGCAATCACAGGATTTGAGCAAGCTCATCACTTCATTAAATAACTGATAATCAAACTCTAATGAATATTTTACCACCCTGTCTTTTTGCATGATGGGAACTGACTGAATCGCCAACGATGTAGCCGTACGGTATGCCTGTATCAGGCCACCGGTACCGAGCAGGGTGCCCCCAAAATAACGGACCACCACCACCCCCACATTGAGGAGCTGGTGGCTTTCCAGTTGATTGAGTATGGGTTTGCCGGCCGTACCGGATGGTTCTCCATCGTCACTGGACCGACTGACCGGCTGATCGGGATTGATCCGATAAGCATAGCAGTGATGAACGGCCTTGGGATGTTCTTTACGTAGATGCGCCAGCTGCTTTTTGAATGCATCGGTGGAGGTGACAGGAAAGATAATCGCTATAAATCGACTTCCCCTGTCTTTATACACCGCTGTTACAGACTGTTGAATGGTACGATACACAATCGATGAATCATTCATGTCCTACAAACTCTTTCGCATAAAAATCAATTTGATCATTGGCTAAGCAGGTTTGTTCAAACCGGATGGCATTTACCGGCAAAACCGGAGCTGCATACCCCTCTCCCACGTTCATTTTTGTGTTGGTGATCACACGAATTTCATCCCAATAACCGGCATCCATAAACGACGACAAGGTGTGTTGCCCTCCTTCAATCAATACCGATTGGATAGCATGATCATAAAGATGTTCCACAACCTGTTCTGATATAGCCCGGTGTTTGTCAACCAACAAGGTCGTATTGATTTTGGAATGCTTGTTTTCGGCAAACGAAAACACCCGAGTTGGTGCGTCTGCATTAAAGATCTTTTTATCGGCCGGTAGCGCACCCATTGTATCAATGACCAGGCGAACCGGGTTTTTACCGGGCCATAACCGGTTTGTGAGCAACGGATCGTCCATCATAACCGTGTTGTAGCCAACTAAAATGCCTGTCTCGGTTGACCGCCAACGATGCACAAGCCGGTTGGTCATTTCGTGGCTGATAGACAGGCGTTGTTTTTGTGGACCAGCAATGTACCCATCGGCTGTCTGGGCCCATTTGAGGATGATATACGGCCGCTTGCGTTGATGATAGGTAAAAAAACGACGGTTCATCCACAGGCAGTCTTTCTCCAATACCCCTGTTCTGACCGTGATGCCGGCCTCTTTCAGCTGCTGGATGCCCGCTCCCCGGACTTTTTCAAACGGGTCTAAACAACCCACAACCACTTGTTTAATGCCCGATGCAATAATCAAATTGGTGCAAGGCGGTGTTTTCCCGTGATGACAACAGGGCTCGAGTGAAACATATAAGGTGCTCTCGGGTAGCAAGGATCGGTCGGCTTCACTCAACGATTGAATACAATGCACTTCCGCATGCGGTCCGCCAAATGCAGCATGCCAGCCTTCTGCCAAAATCCGGTTACCATGCACCAATATCGCGCCAACTAACGGATTAGGCGCTACCCGTCCCAGACCACGACTGGCCAGTTCAAGGCACCGTTGCATGCAAGTTTCATCCGTGATCATCCTCAAAAGTACAGAATGGAAAATAAACTAAGTTTGCGCGATGACAGTTCAGGAAGCTTACCGGATGGGTCTTGCACAATTAATCCCGGTGTATGGATCCGGAGAAGCAGATGCCATGCTGAAAATCCTCTTATCGTTTGTTACCGGTTTGGACAAAGCAGATATGATTCGTATGCCCAACCATCCACTAGCCCCTTCTATAATAACGGACTGGAATACACGCATAGAGCAACTTCTGCGGCAGGTTCCTATTCAATATATCACCGGTAAAACAATTTTTTGCGGATTGGAACTGACGGTCGACCCATCAGTGCTTATCCCAAGACCCGAAACCGAGGAACTGGTTCTGATGGCGTCCGTGTGGCTGGTCAATCATCCAAAAGCTCGGGTACTCGATATTGGTACCGGCAGCGGTTGCATCCCCATATCACTGAAAAAAAAGCATCCGTCTGTATTCATTCGCGCCATCGACTGCGAAGACAACGCCTTGCAGCTTGCCCGAAAAAATGCAACCGATCAAGAAACATTGGTTGATTTTTTACAGATGGATTTTCTAAATCAATCCAACTGGCCAATGCTGGGCAAGGTCGATTTGCTGATCAGTAACCCACCCTACATTCCTTATTCCGAAAAAAAATCGTTACCCCAGAATGTAGTTGCATATGAACCGGCTGCGGCTTTATTCGTTCCGGATAACGACCCCCTGATTTTTTACAACGCCATTGCTGCTTTTGGAAAAACGTATTTATCTGCCGGCGGCATTATCCTACTGGAATGTCATGAACAGTATGCTCATGAAGTCTCAACACGATTCGTCGAGGCAGGTTATCAAAGTTTGGTGATAAACGATTTGTTTGATCGCGCTCGTTTTGTACGAGCGTGTATTCTTTAGTCGCTGCCGCTAACGGTGGCCGAGGTGGTGGCTTTTAGTTTTTTGGCCACTTTCATTACCCGTACCACTTCGCCCCATTGTGCCACGGAGTCGGCATTGATCACTACGGCAGGCTTGATGCTATCGCCTTCGTGGATATAACTCTTGAGTACGGATTCCAGCGAATCATATTGAATCCGTTTGTTTCCTACGTAGATTTTTTTTTCTTTATCGATGCTGACAACGACCGATTGCTTTTGTTTAGTATCACTTTGGGCATTGGGCACACTGAGTTTGATCACATTGGGATTGGCCAGGGTGGAGATCATCAAGAAAAACATGAGCAGAATAAACAAGATATCATTCAGCGGTCCAGTATCGACCTCTGAGTGTTCGTCTCGGTATTTATTTTTTCGCAGGCGCATAGGTTAGCGTCGGTTCGGATGATTAATGGGTAGGTTCCTGTAAAATATCGATCAATTCACTGCCGGCCGATTCCATTCGGTTTGCCATTCGGGAAACTTGTGTATCCAGAAAATTATACCCCAGGAATGCGAGCATACCAATAATCAGTCCGGTAGCAGAGGTGATGAGTTTCACATACATGGCATCGGCGATTTGATTGATGGACGGATTACTGATTGCGGCGAACTGCTTCAACAACATCACCAGACCGATGATGGTTCCCACAAAACCAAATAGCGGAGCCATGCGAGAAATTACAGAAAGGATGTTCAGGTTTTTTTCGAGTTTATAAAGTTCCAGTTTCGCTACGTTATCCATGCTTTTTTCAATCGCGTCGATGGGTTTACCGATTCGCTGAAGCCCTTTGTCAATCATTTTAGATATTGGGTGATCATTGTTTTTGGTAACAGAGCGTGCCGCTTGCAGGTTCCCACTGAGTATGTGATCGCGGATCAGGTTCATGAAGTTTTCATCGAGTGTACTGGCTTTTCGAATAACCAGCCATCGCTCAATAAAAAAATACACCGCTAAGGCAAACAAAATGCCCAGCGGAATCATGAGCGGTCCTCCTTTTGATAACAGGCTCCATAGGCTTTCTACCTTTTCGGATCCATTGTTCAATAACGCCGTAGAATCCGTTTGCAGAAAAAGATCAAACATGTAGATAGGTTTTACATTTAGAATCACCTCAAAGGTAAATCCAAGAAAATCAAAACTTGTTAAGATTAATCAAAAAAAGCTGCTGCAGTCCGGCTGTTAGTCATCGCCCATTTTTTGCATAGCCATGAGCTGACGCATTGTTTTTTCCATGCCTTCGGCGCTGCCATCCAAAAAAATGACATTTCCTTTCCCGTATTCAGCGAAGTTTTTAATGGCTTCTGTCCACATACTAAACAAGATCACGTTGGTATCCAGGTTAGCCTGTTTCATTTGTTCGGCAGCCTGACTCATACCCTTAGCCACTTCTTCTCTGAAAAGAGCCACGCCTTGTCCGCGCAACTGAGCGGCTTCTCGTTCTGCCTCAGCGGCAATTTTGATGGCATTTCCTTCGGCCTCGGCGGCTTTGGTTTTTGTAATCAGCAGGGCTTGTCCTTCGTTTTCAGCAGCGGCTTTCAGGTTGTTGCTGGCTACCACCTTGCTCATTGAGTCAATAATGGCCTGATCAAAGGTGATATCGTTAATCTGTAGATCTTGCAAATGATATCCCCATTCCTCCAGTGAGGCGTCCACATGCTCTTTTACGAATTCCACGATATCGCGGCGTAGTCCCAGAATCTCAGATTGTTTTTTCAATGCTACGAAGGCGCGGATGTTTCCTTCAATCGTACGAACCAGCGCCTGCATCAGATCCCGATCGCTGATAAACTTGAAGGCCACTTTTTGAATGGTTTCTTCCGTTTCATTCTGTACCGAGTACAACAACATCGACTTAAAATAAACATTGGCCTGATCAATCGTTACGGCCTGAAACTCGAGCTCCACTGAACGGTTTTGAACGCTCACGCGTTTGTAGACCTGGTCGATAAACGGAATTTTCAAGCGCAAACCGGCTCTCCGGATTCCCACGTATTTACCGAAACGGGTAATAACCGCGATGGTGCCTTGATTTACGGTGAACAAGCCACTCAAAATGATAAGACCGATAAGCACGATCGGCCATAATTGAATTAAATTTTCCATGACGTTTTTAAGTTTTTAGATGGCAGGAGATATCAAACCGATTTTAGGCCTCTGTCTCCCACAGGTTACATAAATATACGATTGTTTCAACAGCCTTCACCATATCTTTTACCCCGACCCATTCCAGTTTTCCGTGTATGTTTTGCATGCCGGTAAAAAGATTGAGTGTTGGCAATCCCATAAAGCTCAGGCGGCTTCCGTCGGTACCGCCGCGAATAGGTTCACAGGATACCGTAAGACCGGCTTTTTCAATGGCTCGTTCAGCCAATTGTTTGACTTTTGGATGTTGGTCTAACACCGATTTCATATTTCGGTATTGTTCCTGTTCTACATAGTCGAAGGAAGCACCTGGAAACTGACTAACCACCGAAGCGGCCAGTGCTTTCAGGCGTTCGTGATGAACCCGTAGTCCTTCATTGGTAAAATCGCGCACAATAAACCCAATGGTTGTTTTTTCGGAAATACCCTGTACCGAAACGGGATGCACAAACCCGTCGCGCCCTTCGGTCGTTTCCGGACTCCATGCTGTTTTTGGCAATGCATCGAGTATGGCACCAGCCACTTTAATGGCATTCACCAGCACGCCTTTAGCATAACCGGGATGCACACTCACGCCATGTACAATTATCTGGGCGGCATCGGCACTAAACGATTCATCTTCGAGTGTTCCGGCCTCTCCGCCGTCGAGCGTGTAGCCAACTTTGGCACCGAGTTTTTGGAGATCGATTTTTTCAGTACCACGTCCAACTTCTTCATCAGGTGTGAATACCACTTTGATGGTTCCGTGTTTGATGGATGGATTCGCCAGCAAGGTTTGCATCGCCTGCATGATGATAGCCACCCCGCTTTTATCATCGGCACCAAGTAAGGTCGACCCAGAGGCCGTGATAATGCCTGAACCGATATGCTGTTTGAGGTAAGGACTAGCCGACAGACGAAGCACCTGTGTCGGGTCATCCGGCAAAACAATATCGGAGCCATCATAATGCTCATGCAAGATTGGCTTGACGCCAGTGCCGGAGCAATCGGGGGCCGTATCCACATGTGAACAAAACGCGATGACCGGCACATCGGCACGATCGGTATTGGAAGGTATTGTCGCATAAACATACCCGTAATCATCCGTGCTAACGTCTTCCAATCCCATTTGTTTTAATTCGGCACAAAGCAACCTGCTCAGGTTTTTTTGTTTTTCGGTAGACGGGTTGGCGGTTGATTGCGGATCGCTCTGCGTATCGATCTGCACGTACCGCATGAAGCGGTCGGTTAATTCGAATTGATCAATGGTAAACTGCATATTGATTGAACCGGGTTACATTTTAAAAATCATCCGCCGATTGACACCAGCTCTATATCGAAGATGAGGGTTTCACCAGCCAGAAAATGATTGGCATCCAACACTACAACATCCGCCTCCAATGCAACCACTTTCACCGGAAACGGACGACCACTCTGATCACTGAGTTGCAATTGCATACCAACTTCCAATTTCATATCAGCGGGTACATTGGCAATTGGAAACTGAATCATGGCCTCCTCGCTGCGTGGACCATACGCGTCTTCCGGCGCAATCGTAATGGTTTTCTTGTCGCCTACAGTCATGCCGGGCAAGGCATCATCAAAACCTTTGATCATTTGTCCGGCGCCCACAGTAAAAGAGAGTGGTTCGCGGCCAATGGATGAATCAAATGTGGTTCCGTTGGTGAGGGTGCCGGTGTAATGTACCGATACCATATCACCTTGTTTTGCAAGTTGCATAATTGATAAATTTTAAAATGAGATAACCGGAAGGATGCAGGTTATTTCGGTTGTGTTACAAGCAAGCTTGCTGTTTTTTACAAAGGGAAATGGCCAATCACCGTTTCGGCGGGTCAAAATTAATTAAAATTGCAGAGTTGCTCATGAAATACCTTTACACAAAATCGCCGATGATCCGATCACTCCTAATAGTAGCCTTTCTATTGACCGCAGGGATTTTGATGGCCCAGCAACAGCCCAATAATACTTCAGTTGTCAAAACCGGTGCAGAACGGACGCGTGATTATTTGCCTTTTTTACAAAACAAGCGGGTAGCCATTTTTGCCAACCAGACAACCATTATTGGAAAAAAACACCTGGTCGACTCACTCCTTCGTCTTCAGGTCAACATTGTCAAGATATTCGGACCGGAACATGGCTTTCGGGGACAGGCCGGTGCCGGTGAAAAAGTAGCCAATGCCTTGGATGCGCAAACGGGCATCCCCGTTATCAGCCTCTACGGCGATCATAAAAAACCAACCGCTGAGGATCTGAAAAACGTCGATATACTGATTTTTGACGTGCAGGATGTAGGCGTTCGGTTTTACACATACATCTCGTCGTTACAATATGTGTTGGAGGCCGCCATTGAACACGAAATCCCCCTACTCATTCTGGATCGGCCCAATCCGAATGGTTTTTATGTAGATGGTCCGGTGTTGGAGCCTTCCTATAAAAGTTTTGTGGGGATGCAGCCGATTCCGGTCGTACATGGCATGACGGTGGCTGAATATACAACCATGTTGCTAGGAGAACGCTGGCTATCGGAAACGGCCAATAAAAAATTGGATGAGAACGCGCAATCCTTGGCAGAAGCTATTCCTCCGATACGAAATGTGGATATCCCACTGCCGCCACCTGAACCCGAAAAAAAAATCTCCCTTCGATTTAACGCGATCATCATTCCTTGCCTAAACTATACACACGACAGCATCTATACGTTACCGGTAAACCCATCGCCTAACCTACGCGAGATGCAATCAATTTACTGGTATCCCACCACCTGTTTTTTTGAAGGCACGGTGTTGAGTGAAGGGCGAGGGACCAACAAACCGTTTCAGGTATTTGGACATCCGTCCTTGCCCAATTCACTTTACCAATTTGTACCCGTTCCCAATGAAGGCGCCAAGAAGAGCAAATGCTATCATCAATCCTGCTACGGCTGGAATCTCTCCGGATCGACGACCGATGTCCTCCGTCGGGTTGATCGAAAAATCCAGTTGGGATATCTGTTAGATGCTTACCGGCTCTTTCCGGGCAAAGACAGTTTCTTTTTAAAGAATCTCTTTTTTAATAAACTGGCCGGCAACAATACACTCATGCAACAGATCAAAGAGAGACAGTCTGAATCTGCGATTCGGAATAGCTGGCAACCGGGCATTCAGGCATTTATGGCTATTCGAAAGAACTACTTACTGTATCCAGATTTCACCAAATAACCGGGCACTGAAGCAGCGAAGATTCATCAGCCGTAATAACTTCGTTTCGCAAGCCGCGATTCTTTCCGCACCTTTGCAAAGCGCTTTTAGAGTCAACTAATATTCATAATGACCAAACTCCACAACCTTCGTATTGTTTTCATGGGCACCCCGGACTTTGCAGTGGCTTCATTGCAAAAACTGCTGGAAGCCGGCTGCCAGATCGTGGGGGTGATCACTGCACCGGACAAACCCGCCGGTCGGGGCATGCAATTACAAGCCTCGGCCGTCAAGCAATTTGCCTTAGAAAAAGGATTGACTGTGTTACAGCCGGAGAAACTGAAACATCCGGATTTTATTCAGCAACTGACGGCTCTGCATGCGGATCTCCAAATTGTTGTTGCCTTTCGGATGTTACCCGAAATCGTGTGGAGCATGCCTCCCCTTGGCACCATCAATGTACATGGATCGCTCCTGCCGCAATACCGGGGCGCGGCTCCGATCAACTGGGCCATTATCCATGGGGAACCTTTTACCGGTGTCACTACGTTCAAACTACAGCATGCCATTGATACCGGCCATATTCTGCTGCAAGAAAAAATTATGATTGAACCAACGGACGATGCCGGCCGCTTGCATGATCGCATGAAAGAAACAGGTGCGGATCTCTTGCTCGAAACGCTTCATCAATTGGCCAACGAC
>JBJTXG010000280.1:0-4479 GCA_046082125.1 Ferruginibacter sp.
AGTGAATTCGCCGCGCTCACGTACCGTATGAAGGCCTGACCTGGCTTGACAATGGGCTGTTTCGTTGTACCTTCGCGCCAACACAGAACAAGAGCCGGTTGGTTTATTTTTCACAGCAAGAAATGGAGGTCCGGGCTCTCTAAAAACCATATCGCATGAGCTTTACAACAACGCACAAAGTACGCATCGTTACGGCGGCTTCGCTGTTTGATGGACATGACGCCGCGATCAATATCATGCGGCGAATCTTACAAAGCAATGGCGCAGAAATCATACACCTTGGGCACAATCGCAGTGTGGCTGATATTGTGGAGTGTGCCATCGAAGAAGATGCACAGGGTATCGCCATCACCTCTTATCAGGGTGGGCATGTGGAGTATTTCAAATACATGAAAGATTTGCTGGATCAGAATGGATGCGGGCACATCAAGATTTTTGGTGGCGGCGGCGGTACCATTCTCCCCGACGAAATCAACGAACTCCATCAATATGGCATCACCCGGATCTATTCGCCGGATGACGGACGTCAGATGGGTTTGGAAGGCATGATTGAAGACGTGATCCGTCAATGTGATTTTTCCCCAATCGGAACGGGAACGTTCGACAAACCCATGCAATTACCCGAAGCGGTAGATATCCGCTTGGTTGCACGCGCCATCACGCTGGCTGAAAATGAACAGTTCGCTGGTGCGGCTACACCCGCTAAAAAAATTCCTGTTTTGGGCATTACCGGTACGGGTGGTGCAGGTAAATCCTCTGTGACCGATGAAATTGTTCGCCGGTACCTGCATCTGTTTACCGATAAAACCATTGCGGTATTATCCGTCGATCCGTCTAAGAAGAAAACCGGAGGTGCCTTGCTGGGCGATCGTATCCGCATGAATGCCATCTCGCACCCGAGGGCTTACATGCGCAGTTTAGCTACCCGAGAAAGTGACAAAGCCCTGAGCAAGTATGTTCAAGACGCCATCGATATCTGCAAAGAAGCCGGCTTTGATCTCGTCATTTTGGAATCGGCCGGTGTTGGTCAAAGTGATGCCTCTATCCTGGATTATTGTGATGTGAGTATGTATGTGATGACGCCTGAGTATGGTGCACCGTCTCAGCTCGAAAAAATCAACATGCTTGACTATGCGAACCTGATTTGTTTGAACAAGTTCGACAAGGCCGGTGCGTTAGACTCCTTGCATGACGTTCGTAAACAGTACAAACGTAACCATGGACGCTGGCAGGCAACGGATGACGAGCTTCCGATCATCGGAACGATTGCCTCTCAATTCAACGATGCGGGCGTAAACCAACTTTTTGAGAAGCTCGTGCATGTGCTCACCGAAAAAACAGGCGTTGATTTCGTAACCGGGTTCGAACAGGCTACGATTAAATCAACGGTTCATGCTTCATCCATCATTCCGGCTGCGCGTGTCCGTTACCTCGCTGAAATAGCCGAGACGGTCCGGCAATATAATCAGCATGCCGGTACACAGGCTGCATTGGCCCGTCAGTGGTATCAGCTGTTTGGTGCCTTGCAATCCTTGCCCGTCGCAGAGACGGCCGTACAGGCTACCCTGCAGGCATTACTCGAAAAAACAGTGCAGCAACTGGATCCGGTCAATCGGGCCTTAATTGAAGAGTGGCCGTCTGTTCGTGACCGTTATAAAGACGATTTTTATGCGTTTCAGGTACGCGATAAAGTCATTCGTCAGCCTCTGACCTATACCAGTCTTTCCGGCTCCCGGATTTCCAAAGTATACTTGCCTCGTTATAACGATTGGGGCGATATTCTTCAATGGCAGCTGCAGGAAAACGTACCCGGTGAATTTCCGTATACAGCCGGTGTGTTTCCACTGAAACGGGAAGGCGAAGACCCTACCCGTATGTTTGCCGGCGAAGGCGGACCAGAACGAACCAACAAGCGCTTTCATTATGTGAGTCAGGGACAACCCGCCAAACGACTCAGCACGGCTTTTGACAGTGTGACGTTGTATGGAGAAGATCCGGATATGCGCCCGGATATTTATGGTAAAGTAGGAAACAGTGGTGTCAGCATTGCCACCGTTGACGATGCCAAAAAATTATACAGCGGCTTTGACCTCTGTGATCCCAAAACATCGGTGAGCATGACTATCAATGGGCCGGCGCCGATCATCCTGGCCTTTTTTATGAACGCGGCCATCGATCAGCAATGCGAAAAATACATATTGGAAAACGGGCTTCGTGAAACGGTTAATCAACGTATTGAAGAACATTACGACCGAGAGGAACTGCCTACATACCGATCGCCATCGGGAAAAGCCGTTGTGCCTTTGCATGGATCGCTGCAAGGAGATTTGCCAGAAGGAAACGATGGATTGGGACTCCGCTTATTGGGTCTCAGCGGGGCCGATGTGTTACCACCGGACATATACGCTACTATCAAGGCGAGGGCGCTGTCAACTGTACGCGGTACTGTGCAGGCGGATATCCTCAAAGAAGATCAGGCGCAAAATACCTGCATTTTCTCAACCGAATTTGCCTTGAAATTGATGGGCGATGTGCAACAGTATTTTATTGACCATCACGTGCAGAATTTCTACAGCGTAAGCATCAGCGGCTATCACATTGCCGAAGCGGGTGCCAATCCCATCACCCAGCTGGCCTTCACCCTTGCTAATGGATTTACGTTTGTGGAATACTACCTCAGTCGGGGCATGCACATCGATGATTTTGCCCCTAACCTGTCATTTTTCTTCAGCAATGGCATGGATCCCGAGTACAGCGTCATCGGACGAGTTGCCCGCAGGATCTGGGCCAAAGCCATGAAGAACAAATACAAGGGAAACAGTCGGAGCCAAAAACTGAAATACCACATTCAAACTAGCGGGCGCAGTTTGCACGCCCAGGAAATTGATTTCAACGATATCCGCACAACCTTACAAGCATTGTATGCGATTTATGATAATTGTAATTCGCTGCACACCAATGCATATGATGAAGCCATCACAACTCCAACGGAAGAGAGTGTACGAAGGGCAATGGCCATTCAGCTTATCATCAACCGTGAATTAGGTACGGCTAAAAATGAAAACCCGAATCAGGGATCATTCCTCATCGAAGAGCTGACAGATCTTGTAGAAGAAGCGGTCATGACCGAGTTCAACCGGATTACCGATCGTGGCGGCGTATTGGGCGCAATGGAACGCATGTATCAGCGTAACAAAATACAGGAAGAAAGTTTGCACTACGAAACGCTCAAACATACCGGCGAATACCCCATTGTGGGCGTAAACACCTTTTTGAGCAAAGAAGGCTCGCCTACGATCCTGCCCACCGAAGTCATACGATCTACAACCGAAGAAAAAAATGCGCAAATCGACATGTTGCAGGCATTTAAGAAACGGCACGAAAACCAGAGTGCCCATAAGTTGCAACGATTACAGGAAGTAGCCGTTAACAACGGCAATATCTTTGAAGAGTTGATGGAAACAGTTCAGTACTGCTCCCTCGGACAAATCACCAAAGCCCTGTATGAAGTTGGCGGACAGTATCGGAGGAATATGTAAGCTAACTACGTTGGTTTATCGATCGATCAACCTCACAGGCAACCAAATTGCCTCTTCCGAGTCGGGGTGATTATGTTTGTACTTCTTACCTAAAACCTCCACATGGGGCCGGTGGTCCAATACATATCCCGATGAAGGAAGCCACTCGGTGATTATTCGGTACATTGTTCGGCCAAATTCGGCAAGGTCACCCCGATGGGTGAATACGGCATATTGGCCGGCCGGAATCGTCAACGACTCCATACCTGCCGGTACAGGCGTTTCGGAATCAACAGCCAGCGTAACCCATTTTTCAAAAACAGATGTGGGCTTTAAGGATAAAAAGGCCTCAGTAGAGGCATACGTATTGACAGAAAACAAGGATTCCGAATCCGTGGTAAGTATTTCTTTTTTTCGGGGCATATAGGAAGCCCATAACGCGGGTATGGAACCATCCGACAGGCTTACATTCCTCCGCATACCAATCAGTTTTTGGCCTGATAATTCAACTATCCTTGCCTCCATTCAATAATTATCTAGTTGCCTGCAAGATAATCAATTGCCTACAGACGAGTTGACGGATCAGGTTCTGTTGTGTTTTACTTTTGGCGTTACCATGCTGGTTTTACCATTGCTGCACGGATAAAAGAAATGACGAATTGGCGTTTGCCATTGTTAGAAAATCTCCTAATCATAGCCTATTTAACGTGGGCTATCGGTAACTTTTTTATGAGAACGGGAAGATGACAGCCTATGTAAAAGCCTTTTTTGTCAACCTATTTGGCATCGTTACCTTTATCATTCTGGTTAATATTATTGGACTTGCTATAGACTTACTGGTGGCATAAAAAAATCAAAGAAGCAACGAGCTAGAGTGAGGGACATCAAGCAGACGATTAATCGAGAAGAAAGCAAGAGGATGTGGTATCTTACCAAATGCACGGTCAAGGATCCACACAGC
>JBJTXG010000281.1:0-2090 GCA_046082125.1 Ferruginibacter sp.
CACGGCTCGAAACGGAGATGCTTCTTTAGGCAACAAGCTACAGGCTCGGTTTAGCCATCCGGAGTTGGCGCCTTTTTCAAAGGGCATACCCGTTTCCATAAAATCCTGCGCGTCAAAATGAGAACGGGTTGCGTTCGGTAAACCAACGCCATGCATAATGGCAAGCTGTCCGTTCCGAAATAAAGGTTCAAAGGCTGACATAGCCGGATGCAAACCAAACCGGCCATCAAGGTCGATCAATGGGTTTGGATTCCCACTTCTGGTGGCGGACATAAACAAGTCCGGACGAGCCGCTTTCAAAAACGGATCATTAAAAGGACAAACCGCCATGAGCCCATCCATCGCACCCCGTTGAAAAACACAAATAAGCACTTTTTTCTTCCCTCGGTTTTTTTGCTTTCCGAGAAAAGACTCTGCCGCACGAACAGCAAAAGCAGGCACAGCGCCAATACTTACACCAATGGCAGCCAAGGTTCCGGACTTAATAAACGCTCTTCTGGTAATCATGATTTATCTGCGTTGAAATTCGGGTGAACCAATCAAAATACCAACAACCTGGGCTAGTGTTTGTGCATTAACCGATATTTTTTTTGTCATATCCGGCATTTCCTCCTCTTTTTCGGTAAGATCCAACACCGAATTAGACCGTTGATCTTCCCCTAATGGACGCGGGGTTGATGATTGCTTTTGTTTATTTAGTTCTTGTTTGAGATTTTCGGAAAACCCAACATGGTGAATAATGGGCAGTAATCGCTTGCGTGTTGGAGCCGGATCTCTCTCAGGGAGTAACAGTCGAAAATACACATCGAGTGCTGCTTCGACATCACCGGGTTCATGATTGTTATTTAATGCGGATAAGTCTACCCGTATACCACGCACACGAGCAGCGGCGATGTCCATACCAAAGTTCATTCGATGCAAGAGGGAACCTGTATTGATCCAATAAGAAGCCCGATCAGGGAAACCGGTTGGGGCGAGATAATAATAGATTTTTTGACCCATTTGATCCAGCTTTCTGAAAAAGGTATACGGCTGTTGCACGTCGGCTTTCAACACGCGACAGGCACTAACCACCAGCTCAAACGGTGATTTAATTTTTTGACGTACGCTGGCCTTTGACCAAAACTCCTTGGCATTAACCATCGTAATAAGCACTGCCCGAATATTGCCATTGGTTTTTCGATACGTGGAGGCCATTTTTTTTACTAAGATAGGCGCCGGTGTGTCTGCCACAAAATAGGTAGCCAGTTTGCGGGCAATAAAATAAGCCGTCGAGGGGTGAACCGACAACATGCGCAATAACCGCTCCCCTTCGGAATATCCACCACCTGCCGGGAAAACGGTATTCAACACTTTTTTGGGACGCACATCGTGCCGATTCATGTTGAACAAAAAATCACCTGAACGTACAAAGCCCTTTTTTTCAAGGTTTACCCACCCGCTATCCGTGATGAGTTTTTGCATACGCGGTGCATATGAATCATCATATGGATAGAGCCCCCAACCAGTTAAAATACGGGCAGCTTCAGTCACATCCTGCTGAGTATAGCCTCCATCCACACCCAGCGTATGCAATTCCATAATCTCACGTGCATAGTTCTCATTCAGCCCCCTCTTGGCCAACCGGTCGCGGATAGATTGAATTTGCTTGTATAATGCCGAATCCTTTGTAATCTCAAACCGAGCCTGTAAACGTTTTAAACGGTCTGCCCCCTCTGGATTCAGCAAACTATCATGACTGCCGACGCTAATGTAATTATCAAGATAAACCAACATGGCGGGCGATTGAGCCGTGGCTCTCAGTAAATGATAAAAGGAGTCAAGAACATGTGGACGAATCACTTCCCGCTCATACGCCGGCACGAACGGGGTAACCGTGGTTTTAGTGAGAGACACATTGAAATGGTTGAACCAAAAAGAGGTCATAACCTCTTTCAATTGATTTTTTGAATAAATAGCACGCTGCAGTCGTTGATTGATTAATGCTTCGATCAGATCGGATTGTTTGCCTATCTTTTTTTGAGCCGCATAATCCAATAAACGACGACGGGTTTCTTCTTTGGAAAGCAGTTTGACCGAATCTTTTGGGA
>JBJTXG010000282.1:0-11010 GCA_046082125.1 Ferruginibacter sp.
CAAAAGTACGGATTTGAGAGGCTACCCAAGTTTGGTATCTTTGACCCATGTGCGGTATAGCAGGCATTGTGTCTAAAAAAGAAAGCGCCATCCGTGAAGATAATCTTCAGCAGATGATCAGGCGAATCGCCCACCGAGGTCCTGACGGACAGGGTTTTTGGATCAATCCCAAAAAAACGGCGGCGTTGGGCCATTGTCGACTGGCCGTTATTGATCCGTCGATGGAAGCGGCGCAGCCTATGCACATGTTTGACCGATACACTATTCTTTACAACGGCGAATTATACAATTACCGCGAAATCCGTTCCGAATTACAAAAAGCAGGCTATGCTTTTACCACCAACAGTGATACGGAAGTCATTCTTTGTGCGTTCGACTGCTATCAGGAAAAATGTCTGAATTATTTCGACGGTATGTTCGCTTTTGTGATTTGGGATGAATTTGAACAGCGTCTATTTGGAGCCCGCGACCGGTTTGGTGAAAAGCCTTTTTTCTACAGCATGGATTCGGACCGCTTTTTGTTTGCCAGCGAAATGAAAGCGTTATTTGAAGCGGGCGTACCGAAGCAACCGGATCCGCGTATGGTAATCAATTACCTTGCGCTGGGCCAGGTGCAGCATCCTTCCCGTAAAACCCAGACGTTTTATAAAGAGGTGTTTTCATTACCGCCCGCCCATTATTTCGTGTATGAAAACCAACGCTTCCGGAGTGAACGATATTGGTCGATTGATAAACAAAAAACCATTTCTATCAGCGAGACGGATGCAACGGAGCAAATTCGTTCGTTATTGAAAACCGCTGTTCAGCGTCGGTTACGAAGTGATATTCCGATTGGTATGGGTATCAGTGGCGGACTCGACAGTTCCACGTTGCTTTATTGGGTCCATCAGGCCGGCATATCCGATATCCAAACGTTTTCTGCTCGGTTTCCGGGCTTTGAAAAAGATGAGTCGGCCTGGATTGATTCGATCACTCAAACGTTTCATGTTTCCAATCATGCCATAACGCCTACAGCCGATGACCTGTCGATGGTTCTTCAAAAACTCATGGATCATCAGGATGAACCCATTGGCTCATCGAGTGTACTGGCACAATACCTGGTTTATCAGCAAGCGGCTGCGATGGGTTGTCGGGTTTTATTGGAGGGGCAAGGTGCTGATGAGGTATTGGCCGGCTACCCGCGGTACATACACTGGTATCTGCAAGAAAGGATAAACCGGTATCGGTTTGCCGGGGCTGCAAAAGAAAAACGGCTGTTGCGTGAACATGGCTTTCCGTTTAACTGGGGCATTGCCAACTGGCTGGCCGCCTATCTTCCTTCACATGTGGCCATCGCGTTAGAAAAAAAAGAATACGGAAACATCATGCGCAACACTGAACTCGGTGAAGCCTTATTGGATCACTTACCCGGGCGCGAGTGGGATGGTTTACACAAGCCGATCATTACCAAACTCAATGATATCCTCCATTTTGATGTATTTGAAATGGGCCTGGAAAGTTTACTTCGATATGCCGACCGAAATGCCGGTGCCCATGGTGCCGAAACCCGACTTCCTTTTTTACAGCACGAACTGGTCAGTTTTATTTTCTCACTGCCTTCAACGTTTAAAATTGCTCACGGCTTTCCGAAATATATTTTGCGAAAATCGATGGATGGGTTGCTTCCCAACAACATTGTTTGGAGAAAGGATAAAGTAGGTTATGAAACGCCGCAGCAGCAATGGATGAACCATCCTGCCGTACAATCATTGATTATGGCATCCAAAAAAAAGCTGGTTGATTGCGGATACCTTCGGGCAACTGTACTAAACCGACCAGTGAGACCCACTCCTGCTTATGCATCCAATAACGCCGATTGGCGTTATTGGTGTCTGGCCCATTTAATTTGATGGCCCCTGCTGATGTAACGCCAGTAAGGCCTGTATCGAAAATGCCTTTTGTTCAAGCATTGGAAAACCCTTTTCGCGGCTGAGGTATTCGGCGAGGTACTCTTGTTCAGTTTGACCCGGTGTTGGAATCAGTATGGCCGTTCGATGCATGGCTGCCAGATCCATTATACTGGAGTACCCCGATCGTAATACCAGGATCTCCGTGTCGGCCATTGCCTGATTCAAGTCGGTTGCCTGTAAATGGTTGAAGACGGTTAGGTTCGGCGGAGGATCCGACAATGGCTTGGTGTTATCGGGAAGTCCACGAACCAGCAAAACCGGATCACTAAACGATCGCAATTCATCAAGGATTTTTGCTTCCAGGATGCTTCGTTGCGGTTCCGGACCAGAGAGTACAAAGGCTATTCGATACTTCTTGGTTGATGGCAATGGTTTGAAGCGAGAGATTGGCCCGATATAGGTAACCGGCACCGAAGGCATTTTTTTCGGATGCGATAAGCGACCGGCCCATCCATGCTGATGAGGTAGATCCGGCACCCAGCAGGCATTAAACGACTGTATGTAACGATAGTGTATGGTCTGTGCCAGTCGGTCGAGCAAAGAAAATCCGGTTCGGATGTATAATTGATGGGTGATGTACACCGAGGGTACGGTGGGGTGAAAAAAACCAGGACGGTTGTCGCTGATGATCAAATCAGGTGAATACATCGAAACCCAGTTTTTCAGCAGACGATGCTCTTCGTTCATACATCGCCTCGAGCGAAAAAACTGCCGGAGCAAATGCGGTAAAAATCCAGCCCGGTTGCGGGCATACGTTATGCCATACCCGTTGAGTGGAAGAATGGTAACGGCCGGAAACGTCTCCTTAATCAAAACGGCACCCCGTGGGTCGGTAGCCACTAGAACCCGGTTTCCCTGGTCGATGAGTTGTTGGATGATTGGAATACAACGCGTTACGTGACCCAGCCCCCAATCGAGTGGAGCAATCAGAATCGTTTTATTTCGTATTGATAAATCCATCAACAAAGAGTGCGAAGAACCTGTAAAAAGCGTTACTTTGTATTTATGATTTCAAAGGTAAAGTGGTTTTTGTTGTTGAGTGTAACAATCCTGTGTGTTGCACTGTCAAGCTGCCGGGGTTCCAAAGGTGGAAACTGCGGCTGCCCCAACAAAAATGGCATGTCGGGATATCGTTAATCCTATTATATGAACAAATCAAACCGCGACATTTATCTCTTATCGCCGAACGGCATGTCGGTTCCAAATGAGCATACATTAGATACCATGCATGCGCTGTTGTTTGAGGCCGAACGCATACATGCTTTTGCCAGAGCACACGAATTCATTGATGCTGCCAGAAATCAAATTCACCGTAATCAGGTTTTGATCAAGCGCCATATCCGCTCCAAGCAGGAAATTCCCTTTGTTTTTTTGAATTGCCTGAACTGATTCAAAACGCGTACGCGTCGCTGCATAAAACGGAAAACGTTTCAGGTAACACAAAACCGGATCTCTAATTACTACGATTGTCAAAAAATAGGTACCATGATCGAACTGGTCTTTTGGTTCTAATGGCACGGTAACAGGTCATCTATCATCAAAAAATAACCAATTAAGGGTTATCCATTGAATCCAAGACGGGGGCATCCCTTACCTTCGTTACAGAATTCAGATTACGATGAAAACCCTTTGTTTTGATTTCGGGAACACGCGCCGCAAGGCTGCGCTTTTTGATGATGGGCATGTAGTAGACACCTTCATAATAGAGCATCCTGGGCTTGATGCGGTTCGTCAACTCGTTGAGCAAACCCAACCCGAACGAACCATCCTGACATCGGTTATTCACCATGAGCCCGCCATTGAACAATGGTTGTCGGAGCATTCGCATTTTCATCTTTTATCAGCCAGTAGTCAATTGAACTTTCAGATTGTGGCAGGCAAAAAAGAAACGATCGGCGCTGACCGCATTGCTTTGCTGGCTGCTGCCGCTGCACAATATCCGCAGCGACATGTATTGATCATCAGCATGGGTACTTGCATTACCTATAATTTTCTGAACCGAGACGGGGCCTTTTTGGGTGGCGCCATTTCGCCTGGTTTGGATCTACGGTTTCGAAGCATGCATGATTATACGGCGTTGTTGCCCATTGCTGAGCCCGACTGGAACTACCCGCTGATTGGTTACAACACAAATACCAACTTGGTCTCAGGGGTGATGAACGGAATGCTTGGCGAGCTGGAATATACCATCGATCAATACGAACACCGTTTCGGAAATCTCGTCATTGTACTCACCGGTGGGCGGGCTCCTTATTTTGCCAGTAGGCTGAAAAACAGGATATTTGCCGACTCGCATTTCTTATTTAAAGGATTATATGCTCTCAGTTCCCTCAATTCGTAACCTGCTCTGTAAACAATTGTTTTTAGCGGCACTCACTTTGGGCATGTGGCCATCGGTGTTTGCTCAAGACAACTCCCCGTTATCACGATATGGTATGGGGGATCTGGTACCCAATCAAAATGTAAGCAGTCGGGCGATGGGCGGAGTAAGTGCAGCCTACTCTGATCCGGGCATAGTAGGCGCCCCTTTCAGCATCAATTTTATTAATCCGGCCTCCTTGGGCAGCTTATCACAAACCCGAAATTTTTCAAACATCATTTTTGATTTAGGCGGAGAAATTCAAACCCGTACGCTGAAGAGTACCAAAACGCCGGATAAATATTCTTCAACGAATGTGCTGATTTCCTATCTGCAAATAGGCGTGCCGTTGTCGTCTAGAAAAATGGAAAAGAAAGGGCATTCGGTTGGGATGAGTTTAGGATTGCGGCCAACAACCCGCATCAACTATAAAATTGAAACCAATACGCGCATTGCCGGTGTAGACAGTATGAACACCTTGTACGAGGGATCCGGCGGATTATACAAAGCCAATGTTAGTATAGGTTACAAGATTACCGGTAATGGTAAACACAAAAATGAATTCAGTATTGGCGTGGGCAGTGGGTTTCATTTTGGAAATCGAAATTTCAGTACCCGGCTTACACCCATCAACGATAGTGTAGCCTATTATAAATCCAATGCAGAGAACAGAAGTCGGATGAGTGGGATTTTTGTAGATGCCGGTTTTCAATACCTGCTTCGGTTCAATACGGGTGCCGGATTACGTATTGGCGGATATGCCAATTTAAAACACACGCTGCGAGCGTATCAGAGTACAATCAATGAAACATTCGGGTATGATGTATCGGGTGGTGTATATGTGATTGATAGTGTCTCCAGTCAGACGGATGTGCCGGGTAATGTGGACATGCCCATGACGTTAGGTGCCGGCTTTTGTTATCATTCCAAAAACAGAAACTGGCTGATTGCTGCGGATGTCGAAAAGACATATTGGAATGATTTTCGCTACTTTAACGATCCTGTATCGGCCGCCGACAACTGGGTATTTCGGGCCGGTGCTGAGTTTTTCCCGGCAAAAGCCAATACAGTGAATATTAAATACTGGAACTACGTGAAGTACAGGGCCGGTTTTTATTTTGGACCGGATTATATCCGATTGAACGATCAGCGCAATCAATATGCTTTTACAGCCGGTGCCAGTTTTCCGTTGACCACGCCCCGGTATGCGCAAAGTCGCGGTGAATATGTGGCATTGAATACCGCCTTTGAAATCGGATCCAGGGGTAGTCAAACATCTACTTCCTTTCGTGAAAACATTTTCAGGTTAAATATTGGCATCTCCATGAATGCCCGTTGGTTTCAGAAAAGAAGCTATGACTAGTTTTCATACCACTAAAGGGGCGCTCTTTTCGGTCGTTATGTCGGTTTTCGCAACGGCGATCCTGTTGATGTCATGCGAAAATGATGAAGAGCGGATCAAGCAATTGTTTGCTGAAAAAAAGATTGGTATTGAAGAGGCTCATGATGTGAAGATCATTTACACCATCGGCGGTCTGACCAGATCGGTGCTCAAGGCACCGCTGATGCTCAACGTGCAGGAGGTTCAACCTTATGTAGAATTTCCAAAAACCATCCATGCTGATTTTTACAATGTAGAAGGCCGTGTTGAAAGCACCTTAGATGCCGGGTATGGAAAATACCGTCAGTACCAGAGCACCATTTTTTTAAAAGACAGTGTGGTTGTAATCAATATTGAACGGGGGGACACGCTTTATTGTGAAGAGTTGTATTGGGATCGTAATCGTACCGGATTTGAGTTCTTCACAGAAAAACCCGTGCGGGTGCGCACTAAAACCGAATACATCAATGGAACCGGCATGGAGTCGAGCCAGGATTTCAAAAACTGGCACATCAAAGAAGTAACCGGACGAATCAGTGTGCCGGCCACCAGCTTTCCGAAATAGAAAGAGATTATTTGAGTGACTTATAGGTAAGCGTTTCTTTTTCCAATATCTCAAGGGTTATTTGGTTCGAACCAGTCACGAATGCAGACAACTTGGTCTGCATCCAGACAATCGTTGATTTGTCAGGACCATACACGAATGCAGACGCGACGGTTATATAATCCGGACATTTATCGTCCGGATCTGCATAAGTTCCGACACTTCAGTTTTAAAATCCAGCCATTGATCATCCGAATCTGCATCTAGATAATCTCGATTTGTCTGGACCGCACATTAAAGGAAGCGCGTTGCTACAACCATAAACACAAACACGGCGGTCGATCCGAACACCAAGAAGCTTCGAATTATCTGGAACACGAATGAATGGAAACACGTCAATTTGCTTCCAATCAAAGAAATCTATATTACAATGAAATCCGACACATCGGTTACCTTACCCAAATCAAAGCTGAACGAAAGACAGGATTCGAAGAGTTGTTTAACACGTATAATTACAGTACAGGAAGCGTAACACGGAAAGATGTTTTCCCATTACCAGAATTGAGTTGTATGCTGCCGCCATGATCATCCAAGACATTTTTAACAATACTTAATCCCAACCCTGTACCTGATTTATGTTGCTTGGTTGTAAAGAATTTTTCAAAGATTTTTTTCTGAATAGCCGGGTCTATGTCCGGACCATTATTCGAAATATCTACAATAACCTTATCGCCGGATAACTGTCCATTGATCCAAAGCTGTTTATCGTCTTGGCCATCCATTGCATCTAGTGCATTTTTTATCAAATTTGACCAAAGCTTTGACACCAGTGTTCAATGTTAGGTAACTGTTATTTTACTTGTACTTTTGCACTCCATGCGAGTACTATTTTTTTTGTTTCTCCTGTTACCCTCTTTTTTGTACAGTCAAACGGCTACCGGTCCAACGCTCCGTCAATTACAAGCCGTTCGAACACAAACACCACCTAAAATAGATGGGATGCTCGACGACTCCGTTTGGTCTAGCACGAAACCGGCTACCGATTTTATTATAAACTCTCCGGATTTCGGAAAGCCATCGGGCCTTAAAACCGAGGTTCGAATCCTCTATGATGATGTGGCCCTCTATGTGTCTGCCATGCTACTGGACAATCCAGACAATATTCGCAAACAACTGACTGCCCGTGATGGAGAGCAACGGCAGGATGTTGATTATTTCTCCATTTTTCTGGATACGTACAACGATAACCAGAATGCTTTTCAGTTCACTGTTACCTCACGCAACGTTCAATCGGATGCCCGTGTTTCTCCTGCTGTACAGCGTGGTTTTGGTACTCCCAGCGATTATGGGTGGGATGCCGTATGGGAGAGCCAGACACGAATAACAAAGCAAGGATGGATGGTTGAAATGCGCATTCCATACATCTCCCTGCGGTTTTCGAAGGAAATGTCGCAAAACTGGGGCATTAATTTTCAACGATTCAGCCGACGACTGAATGAAAGCAGTTATTGGAACTCCATTAACCCTAATGAAGCCGGATTTGTTAATCAATTTGGCGATTTGCTTGGCATTTATAATATAATCCCTCCCCTTCGTTTATCGCTGCTTCCTTATGTTACATCCGGGTATCGGTATACGCCATCGACTCGATCCAATGAGTTTTTACGAAATGGCGGCATGGACCTTAAGTGGGGTGTCAATGAAAGTTTTACCCTCGATGCTACCTTGGTGCCGGACTTTGGTCAGGTGATATCGGATAATGTGGTGTTGAATCTATCTCCTTTTGAGGTGCGATTTCAGGAAAACAGACCCTTCTTTACCGAAGGAACAGAGCTCTTCAATAAAGCCGGTCTTTTTTACAGTCGCCGAATTGGACTTACGCCCGACGGTTTTTACAGCGTTCAGAATCAGGCGGCATCAGATAGCAACCTAACCATCCTCCGAAATCCAGGTGTCACACAACTGATTAATGCCACAAAATTTTCAGGCAGAAACCGAAACAACCTCGGTATTGGTGTATTCAATGCCGTTAGTGCGCCTATGTATGCCAGCTTGCAAAATAATAGCTCGGGCGAAAAGACATCGGTCCAAACAGCACCGCTAACCAACTACAGCCTTGTTGTCATTGATCAGGCCCTTCGTGGCCGCTCGTCTGTTACTTTCACAAACACCAACGTTTGGCGAAGTGGCACTGCGCGAGATGCCAATGTAAGTGCGATCGATCTTTCCTTATACGATAAAAAAAACCGGTATGGTTTTGTTGGTACGGCACGCTATAGTCAAATCAGCGGTACGGATCGATACTCGGGTTACAATACAACCGTTAGTTTTCGAAAAGTAAGTGGGCTTATTCAGTTTGACCTGACCAACAACATCGAATCAGAGCGATATGATCCAAATGACCTTGGCTTTCTGCAAGCACCCAATGAATTTACCACATCAGCATCGATTAGTTACAATAAATTGACGCCGACGAAAAATTTCCTTAGTCACCGATATTCCATAAATATTACCAACAGACATCTTTACTCACCATTTAGCTGGCAAGAACTAAAATTAGGAGCCAGCGCTTTTTATTTTTTCAAGAATTTCTGGGATATCACGTTTTACTACGACAGCAAGCCACTCTGGCAAAACGATTTCTTTGAATTACGAACACCCGGTCGAAAAATCCGAATGATGCCCTGGCATTACGTGGGTTTCAGTGGCAGCTCTGATAGTCGAAAAAAACTTTTTATTGCGCTTGAAGCCGGTCATGGTAACAGTCCCGCCTATCCGAAAGCTGATTATTTCAACTACGGAAACACGATACGTTATCGTTTCAGCGACAGACTCAGTATTGATCTTACAATCGATGGCAGTTTGGATATTGGAAACGTTGGCTATGCGTTTCGTCGGGAAGCAAACGGCGAGCCCATTGCCGGCTGGCGACGAGTGGCCCAGCACACCACCTTGTTGAGCGGACTGTTTAATTTTTCACCACGAATGTTTTTAACCTTGAGGGCTAGGCATTACTGGAGCCGTGTGACGTATGAGCGATTTTTTAACATCGACGCTGATGGCTATTGGATTGACCGGGCTTTTATTCCAGGCAATGACAACAATTACAATGCGTACAACCTGGATATGTTCTATACCTGGGATTTTGCATACGGCAGCCGGTTGATTATTGGCTGGAAAAATTGGATGCCTTCCGATAACTCAATCGATGGATCTACCTATTCTAATTACCTGAAAAACCTCAATCAGGTCCTCACCCGTACTCAGGGTAAAGAGATTACCGCCCGGTTGATTTATTTTATCGACTACCAAAAACTCAAGCGAAAAAAACGCTGACCGATTCCCATTGACGACTTTTTTTCGATGATTTTGATGGTTTTATTTGAATGAAGACTCTTATTTGGCTTCTACCTACTGGTAGATTAGTATAGTCCGCCTACGAAACTGATTCGAATTACGTACGAATGCAGACGCTACGGTCTCCATGAATTCCGACGCTACGGTTTTACAATCAGGACATTGATCGTCCGGATCTTCATCCAGACAATCGTTGATATGTCTGGACCACACACGAACCAGGTTCGAACCATGTACGAACCAGGCACGAACCATATACAAACCATGCACGAACCAGGTTCGAACCACGTAAGAACCATATACGAATGCAGACACTACGTTTTTAAAATCCAGACAATCGTTGATTTGTCTGGACCAAAACTACAGAAACGGCCATTTATAGATCACTCCACCAACCATCAGTCATCAGTATTTGCGAAGAATCCAACCGTTATTTTGAATATAAGATGAGAACACATTGTTTGGGGAAGCTTAGCTTGTTTGTAATAGTCATTCAAACATCACAGTTAGTTTCCTGTTCCGGTTACTACAACGGAAGCACGGAATCGGTCGTTGGATTTCAGGTCTTTTATGACGAGCTTTCCCCGCACGGATGGTGGATTCAACATAACCGCTACGGGTATGTGTGGAAACCTCAAGCCGAACTAGATTTTTTCCCGTACGAAACAAACGGTTACTGGCAATTTACCAATTACGGATGGACTTGGGTCTCTTATTACGCCTGGGGATGGACCCCTTTCCATTACGGCCGCTGGTTTTTTGACCCCTTTTATCACTGGCTCTGGATACCCTGATATGAATGGGGGCCAGCTTGGGTCCATTGGCGATATGCAGAAGGTTTTTACGGCTGGGCACCCCTGCCCCAGAACTGTCCATATCTAATATTGTGCAGGACCCCCACACCATACCACATGATCACTGGCATTTTGTACCAGCAAGCCAAATCGATACTAAATCCGGACATCAACACCTTTCCGGATTCGCCGACTATGTTCGCTTACTCGAACAATCTACCAGTATCCAACCCATCCGTGAAAAATCACATCAACGCGATCGTTTTCAAATAACCGGACCAGCCATCGCAGACGTAGAACGAATGGCAAAACGAACAATAAACAAACGTTGAAAAAGGGAAACGAGCGGAGAGTCATTCAGGAAAAAAATCAGCTGTTTCTATTTAAGCCGGATATAAGACAACCCAATGCAGAAAGGAACCCATACCCAGCTCAACCACTGAAACCCGAACGATGGAAGGAGTTTCTGCCATTGCCAGCACCCACAAAACCAATCCAAGCACCCCAAAACCCGAATTAAATAAACGGCCACCCGCCAGTGATGCCGAAAAGCTATTGAAAGGTATCAAACCCATTCAGTGAATTTTCCATAGAAGTGAACCAATAGTCCATTTTGATGTTTAATG
>JBJTXG010000283.1:0-2657 GCA_046082125.1 Ferruginibacter sp.
TTCACCAGTTTGAAATCTTCCTGCGGAAAATTGAAGGTCTGGTCAACCAGGTCTTTATACGTATTGTTCATGCCATTGTCGAGGTCGTGTCTCATGGTATTGATTTAGGCGCTGCAAAATTATTCAATTCGATTGGTATGGGTACAAAAAATCCCGACCAGTAGCCGGGATTGGACAGAAATCGTTTGGTCACTTATTTTACGGAAGCAACCAGTTTTTTGAAAGACTCCGGCTCATTCATGGCCAGATCAGCGAGCACCTTGCGGTTCAGACCGATTTGCTTTTCGTTGAGCTTATGGATGAATTGACTGTAGGTCATTCCTTCTTCGCGAACGGCGGCATTGATACGCGCGATCCAGAGATTGCGGTATTCACGTTTTTTAAGTTTACGGCCCACATAACTGTATGTGAGACCTTTTTCCATAACGTTTTTGGCTACGGTATAAACATTTTTACGTTTTCCGTAGTAGCCTTTAGCGGCTTTTAATATTCTTTTGCGGCGAGCCCGGCTGGCTACTGCATTGACTGAACGTGGCATAATTCGTTTTTTTTAGTTTAAGAAATCGCGGTAACTGCGGCTTATTTGAGGGCCAGCAGTCTTTTCACAAAGTGCAAATTGGCATCACTCACGGAACCATCGATGCGCATGTTGCGCTTCCGTTTGGTTGATTTTTTGGTGAGGATGTGGCGTTTGAATGCTTTTTGAAAAGTGATTTTACCGGAGCCGGTCACTTTGAAGCGCTTTTTGGCGCTACTGTTTGTTTTAACCTTAGGCATAAATCAAGGTTTAGAGTTACTCCCTGCCGGCGGTCCGAACAGACGGACACTTATGGGGCCATGTGGGAAATAGCGAAAAATGAACTTTTCGGGGCGCAAATATATGGAAAGTCTGCCAAAATGCAATAAACAACGCAAAAAGGCTTAAAACAGGGAAATGCCCGCTAATGCCAGAATAAATAACACCAGTATCACAAAGGCATAGGTTAGCGAAAGATTGATGACCTGTTGCTTGCCCTCCAATACATAAAAACCGAGAAATGGTATTAACTGCAGCGCATGTATTGACAAAAACAGTGGGATTCGCAAATCACCGGCCTTGGTACTCCAATCAAAAAAAACCAGCCCCTGCTCTACTTCGTCCGAACCAATCGTGTGACGGTCGAGCAGAAACATGGTCCCCCCAATGATACCGCTAAACAGGAACAAAAGTAATCCACACCGGATTGACCAGGTGTAGCTCTGGCTGATTGGCATTTTTCGCTGGTTGAAAAAGGCAATAGTATACAACAAACAACCGATCCACAAAACCACCGACGAAATCAGCAATAGTCCTTTAATCAACGTATTAAACGGAGTGGTCAAATCTTCATTGAAATGCGACGCTGTACCACGAAGAGATTGAACGAATATTAAAGCATAGACCGCCAATGAAAAAACACCTATTAAAAATACGGAAATCGATTTGATATTCGATTTGTTCAAATGACTATTAAACGAAGCGATGGTCCAATGCATGATGAAAAAACTGAGTGCATACCGGGTAGGCTTCGCCCATATGTTTTCACCGCCGATCAGGATATGATTCGATATCCACAAACCCATTGACGCAAAAAAAGCAAATAAGAAAATCGTACCGGTGATCATCAATAACCAACTTCTCGAAAACAATGTTTGTAAAAATACTCGCATACGGCTGCTTCAGTGAATAAAATTACCGATTATACCTTTATGTAAATTACCAAATTGAATGATGTGTCAATTTAGGAGATAGCCGTGCAAATAGCACCTATCATCTACCATTAAAATGCAACAGAATACAAATAGCAACCAGTATGAAAAATAAAAATGCTGATTAATCCTCAGAAGGCTTGGGGGTATCCGCTTCGGTTTTTCGTTCCACCAGTTTTCCGAGATCATTGTTTTTCTTCTTTTGTTGCTGGGATTTTGGCGCAAGCATCACATGCATCCGTTTACCTTCGAGTTTGGGCATACCTTCCAGCGCGCCAAATTCTTTGAGTGCGTCGGCAAATTTGAGCAACAAGAGTTCACCACGTTCTTTGAACATGATCGCACGACCTTTAAACTGAACATGCGCCTTGACTTTATCACCTTCGGCTAAAAACTTTTCCGCATGCTTCAATTTAAATTCAAAATCGTGATCGTCGGTATTGGGGGTGAATCGGATCTCTTTTACCTCACTCGTTTTTGCCTTGGCCTTCATCTCTTTTTTCTTCTTCTTCTCCTCGTACAAAAACTTGTTATAGTCGATTATTTTACAAACGGGCGGCTGAGCCGTTGGTGATATCTCCACCAGATCGAGTCCCTGGCTTTCGGCAATGCGTTGTGCTTCCTGTGTTGGATAAATACCTACGTTTACGTTTTCACCAACGAGACGCACTTCCGGTACGCGGATCATGTGGTTGGTACGATGTTCTTGTTGTTGTTCTTTACGGAATCGGGGGTTGAACGCGCCTCTGGGAGGTCTGGGTGGAAATGCCATTGATTTGGTTTGGTTAATAATCAGTTCTCAATTCAAAATTAACTAAATATTTGCTAGGATGTCGCCCCGTTTTCGGATAATCGGTCACGAATCTCTTCCACAACACGGGAAATAAACGCCCCCAGTGGCATTGCGCCTAAGTCTCCCCGACCCTGAC
>JBJTXG010000284.1:0-4326 GCA_046082125.1 Ferruginibacter sp.
GCTTTTTGAGATCAATAATCAGCTGAAAACACTCGAAAACCAGGCCAAAAAAGCTGAGAAATATTACGAAATCAAAAAAGAATTTAAAGAAATCAGTATCGAGCTGGCAAAAGCGGCTCTGGAAGGATTTAATATTACCTATCGTGATCTCAATCAACAGCAACAAGAAGAAGTAGACAAGCGAATTGAGCTGGAAACAGCCATTGCCATGGAAGAAGCCGCGTTGGAACAAGAAAAGCTGGCATTCATCGAACAAGAGAAAGCTCTTCAGACAAAACAACAGGCATTTAATGCGCTCGTTGATCAGGTGCGCACCAAGGAAAATGAAAAAAACCTCACCGCGCAGCGCCTCGATTACCTAAAAGAACGAAAAAAATCATTACAGGATTTCCTGGAGAAATCATCCGGCCAACTAACTGGATTGGAGGAAAGTATCGCCTTCTCCAGTAATCAGATAACCGAGGAGCAGGTCAAATTAAACGGACTTGAACAGGAGCTGAGCGGGTTGCAGAATACCGTTGATGAAAAACGAGCCACTTTTGATCAAAAACGCCAGGCTGTAGATGAAATCAGACAGCAAAACCAACTGATCCAACGGAGTCAGTTTGATGCGGAAAAAAAAGTGGCCGTGGCCGACACGTCCATCCAAAACCAGCAACGAAGCATACAGCAATTGGAGGAGGAAATGGCAGCACGTAAACAACAGGCTACCCAACTAGAAGCGGAACATGCTGCATTGACCAATCAACTCGCTGATCAGGAGAAGACGCTCGAGGAATTACGAGCACAACATGAAACCGCCAAAAAACAAATTTTTGAAACACAGGCTATCCTGGAAAAGTTACGTAATCAGCTGGCTGACGAAAACCGAAAACTCGATGCTGCCCGCAACGAATACGACCTGCTGAAAAGCCTGGTAGATTCCATGGAGGGCTATCCAGATAGTGTCAAATTCTTGCACAATCACAGTGGCTGGAATCATCAGTCCCCGATTTTGTCAGACTTACTGTTTGTAAAAGAAGAATATCGCGCCGCTTTGGAAAATGTGTTGAATGAATACCTCGGCTATTATGTGGTAAAAAATGCCGACGAGGCCATGCAGGCCATTCGGTTATTGGATGAACATAAAAAAGGGAAAGCAAATTTCTTTCTGCTGAATGAACTCCAAGCAGCCGTTGCTGTGGATAAGCCAACTGATTGCATCGCTGCGTTGGAAGTGGTTGACATCGATCCGGCTTATCAGTCATTGGCTAAACGCCTTTTGGGCCATGTTTTCATCGCACAAACCGACGAGGCACTTCTACAATCCAGTGATGGCATCATAATCGATCCGGGCGGAAAAGTAGTGAAAGGTCGCTATACGATCAGTGGCGGTAGTGTAGGATTGTTCGAAGGAAATAAAATCGGCCGGGCTAAAAATCTGGAAAAACTACAAACGAAAATTGCCGCGCAGCAAAAAATCGTAGTCGACCTGAAAGCAACGATCCAGCAGAAGCATGATGATGTGATTGGATACAATACGCAGCTACAGGAAAATCAAATACGGACAACCGAGCAGCAAATAGGGCAGTTGCGAAACCGCTTATTTGCCTTGCAAACCAAGTTGGATAGTTTTCAACAACTGGATGCCCAGGCTACGCGCCGGGTTGATGAATTGAAAACACAGGTTGAAGAGAATCAGGCGGCTATTGCGCAAACACGAGCTGACTTGGAAAGACTGAACAATGAGTTGCAACAAACACAAACGCAGGTTCAAACACGGGAGCAGGAATACGGTGTTGCCGAAAATGAATACAATGCGGCTACGCAGGGATTCAATCAGGGTACACTGGCTGTAACCCGCCAGCAATCAAAAATACAGTCGGTTCAGCAAGAGCTCGATTTCAAAAACAATCAATTGCAAGAACTTCGCGAGCAAATTACCAGCAGCAGCGAGCAGTTTTCAGAAGTTGAAACGCAATTAACGGCCACTGAACAGGTTTTGCAGGAAACAGCCAATGAGTTGGTTGAACTGATCAAAACGAAAGAGGAGGAGGAGCAGGCCCTGAACCTAGCTGATCAATCCTATTACAATGTGCGAACGGAGTTGAGTAAAAAAGAAAATGACCTCAAACAGAAGCAACGTTCTAAAGAGGGAATTGATCATTTACTAAACGAAATAAAAGATCGACTCACTGACCTCAAGTTGCAGCTCGCTGGCATGAAAGAACGACTAAGCGTGGAGTTTAAAATCGATCTGGATACAATCATTGATCAACCCAGAACGACCGAAACACCTCTGGAGGAATTGAATGAAACTAGTGAACGTATGCGCAAGCGCCTGGAAAATATGGGAGAGGTCAACCCAACGGCCATTGAAGCCTACACCGAAATGAAAAAACGCTACGATTTCATTTTGGAACAAAAAAATGACCTGACCACCGCCAAAGACAGTTTACTGCAAACGATTCAGGAAGTGGAAGCTACAGCCAATCAGCAGTTTCTGGATACCTTCAATCGTACCCGCGAGAACTTCCAAAAAGTGTTCAAGGCTTTGTTCACGGAGGAAGATCAGGCCGATATGATTTTGGTCGATCCGGAGAATCTGTCCGAAACCGGTATCGATATTGTGGCTAAACCCAAAGGGAAGCGTCCAAGCAGCATTGGTCAGTTAAGCGGTGGAGAAAAAACCCTGACCGCAACGGCTTTGCTGTTTGCGATTTACCTGATCAAACCCGCTCCGTTCTGTATACTGGATGAGGTGGATGCGCCGTTGGATGATGCCAACGTGGGCAAATTCACCAACATGATTCGGCAGTTCAGCGAAAATTCGCAATTCATCATCGTAACACATAACAAAATGACCATGGGTGCCGTGGATGTGATTTATGGTGTGACCATGCAGGAAGCCGGTGTCAGTAAACTGGTTCCGGTCGATTTTCGCAGCCTGAATTAAGTGAGAGTCAAGCGGCGGAAGTCCAGCAACATAGATGATTTTTCAAGGCCTCTCGAGAGAGGCCTTTTTCGTTGTTTCCACAAAAAAAGCCATATCTTCCATCGGTAATCGGATAACATGAAATATCAAAACTACCTGAACATAACCGCATTGTTCATGGGGCTCATTTTTTCCAATGCCATGTATGCGCAAGCGCCTATAAACGACAACTGTACTGGTGCTATTACGCTGAACATAAATACCACTTGTTCTTACTCGCCATATTCAACCGCCAATGCTACCTCCAGCTCGGGGGTGGCGAATCCTTCCTGCGGAGGTTATCAAGGAAATGATGTCTGGTTCAAGTTTGTGGCTCCATCCGGAGGCGCGGTTGAAATCAATACCAATATTGGACAAATCACCGATGGGGTGATGTCTGTTTACAGTGGAACCTGTGGAGGAATCCTGACCGAAGTAGAATGCGATGACGACGACAGCCCCAATGGCCTGATGGCCTATATCCTCCGAACCGGACTAACGCCCGGAACAACCTACTATATTCGGTTTTGGGCATATAATAATGCGCAGTCGGGTACTTTTTCAATTTGCATCAACGTGCCGGCTGTGATACCACCAACTCCTTGTTCGAACAGTAATCCGGCCGGTTGTGCCTGCCCGACACCCGGCGATACGAACTGTTTCCTTCTTCCCGATATTCAGGCCGGAAAGCGAACACTGAACGAAACCCGTGGCTGGGACGAATACGACCAGTTGATCAACGGCGTGAATAAGGGCCTGATCCGCATTGACGTGTCTACACCTAATGTGGGCTGGGGCCCTATGGAAGTAACGCCTACCAATGATTACATCTGTGGAGGTGATACCTTGCGTGATTTTTTCCCTTCCGCTTCGTTTATGTGTCCGGATGGATCTTTTCCCAAGCGGTTAATTAATCAGCGGATCTACCATAAAGTGGGAAGTCGGTTTGAATATGAACTCCGGCCGGCCGGCTTCATGGTCTATCATCCGTCTCATGGTCATATTCACCTGGATGGGTGGGGGCTGTACACCCTTCGGTTGCGGGATACCACGGTAACGGATACACTCAAATGGCCAATTGTCAATAGTGGCATTAAAGTCAGCTTCTGTTTGATCGACTTAAGTACCTGCACCGGAGCATTAGGAGACTGTATAGGACCTAACGGTGCTGTTTACACGAATGATAGTGTGCGGAATTACGGGCTTGGTGGCGGTTATAATTGTGGTAATCAATTGCAAGGGATCAGCACCGGTAAAGTGGATATCTACGGCCGATACCTGGATGAAAGCTTTGTGCGCATACCCTATGAAGCCTGTAACGGAACGTATCATGTGGTGGTGCAGATCGATCCAGACAATCATTTTGTTGAAAC
>JBJTXG010000285.1:0-2997 GCA_046082125.1 Ferruginibacter sp.
TTCCCAACAACATTGTAGAGCCGTCTACGCTCAAGGTCATTGAAGTAACCCCATTTGATCGGTTTCGGATCTGTTCGACAGTTTGTATTAATCGTTCCGTTCTGACAGAAATTAATGGAGGAATCGTAGGCCAACTCACCAAATTGCCAGATCATTTTCGGGCCCGGAATAGTCAGTAAGAAGGCATGAGCCAGCTCCATCCGTTTGGGCGCCGTATTGGTGTCTCGCACATTGTATCCTGCAAAAGCATTACCAAAGTTGATATTCTTGTAGTTAATCCGCTCTTCATCGTGACTTTCCATGTAGGTAATCAGGTGTGGATTTGACCAGCCCCGGTTCACGTGAATACCATAGGATAAATCCGAGTTGGAAGAATAACCCATCGATGCCTGTCCGTAATTGCTATTCATATTACCCCATAGCAGGAAGCCTTTGTTCGACAGGGCAATCTCTTCAGAGTTATCGGCAAAATGCTCCAAAATCGGATAACATCCGGGCGCTTTGAGCATCATCGTATCATAATAGCGATTCAGAATATTGATCCGACTTTGGTCATAACCACTCCAGGCACCAACACTGCAATTCCCTCCATTGTTGTCACATGTTTGGGTCTGTGTAAACCCTTTCGACAAGTCAAATCTAAACCCGTCGATTTTATAATTCACCAGCCAATGCTCCAAAACACGACTCACAAAATAACGTGTAGCGAGGCTTTCATGGTTGTAATCATACCCCACATTAAATCCATGTTTCGCTACCGGATTAAACCAGGGGTTGGAAACAGAGGGTCTGTTGTTGACCGAGTCCCAATACATCTGTACCTGGGGAGAAAGTCCGAAAGAATGGTTCAAAGCGATATCCAGAATCACCGCCATTCCTTTCGAATGACAGAGATCAACAAATTGCTTGAATTCATTTTCGGGTCCGTAATATTTATCCACGGCAAAATAAAAATCCGGATTGTAACCCCAGCTGTTGTTTCCTTCAAACTCATTAACGGGCATAAATTGTATGGCGTTGATACCAAGATTTTTCAGATAATTGATCGTGTCACGCAGGGTACGCCAGTCGTGAGCAGCAACGAAATCTCGCAAGTGCAATTCATAAATGACCAGCTTGCGTTTATCGGGACGGGTATAATTGGTAGTCGTCCAATTATATGCCGGTTTATTTGTTTGTAAAATACCCACGATACCGGTTGTAGATCCGGTGGGGTATGGTTTGAGATTGGGATAAGTGGTGTTAGCGATGAAGCGATCATTCCAGGGATCCAGCACTTTTTCAACATACGGATCGGTTACAGCAAGGTTTCCATTGATGAGGTATTGGAATGAATACTCAAATCCCGGCGTCAATCCGGTAAGACGAATCCACCAGTATTGTCCGTCAGGTGATTTTTTCATTTGGTAAGTGGCCGTTTCGTCCCAGTTGCTGCCGGGCAGGTCGCCAATCACACAAACACGGCTTTTGTTGGGTGCATACAACACCATCGTGGCCGCAGTACCGCCGGCCTCGTAATTTATACCCTCTTTGACACCAGCCGGCAAAGCCTCCGTGACGACGGATCCCGGAACATAGAACTTAACCGTGTCATATTTGGTGGTTGCTCCGCTCACCGCTTCCAATAAAATCGTTTGCGTACCGGCAGCGGTGATGGTTGGACCCGGTGTTACCGAAATCGTTGAGTTAGATGTAGCCGATTGAATAAGCGTTCCGTTGAAATAGAGATTTAAATTGGCCAATGCATTCGATACACCGGTAATGGCCACCTGACTTCCTACAGCCCGCACAATGGGTTCTGGCTTTGGATTGAAAGTGGGTTGCTTAGGCGGTAAGGTAATTCTTGTCTCCAGGCCTGTGCCGGAGACCGGTATATACATATCAGAACCATCTAAATTCCGATGAACCAAACTACCATTTCCGCTTCGGAAAAGGATCGCGATCTTTTGAATGGTTTCGTTGGCTGGCACGCCATAATAGTTTCTCAATCCGCCAGTGATCGTGAAACGCCAGCGGTTACCGCCAATGAACGTGGCCTGCAATAATGGATTGGTTGCTGTGAAATTTTGACTAAATTTCACATAGCGCCAATCCGACGTAGAAGTACTGGCACTGGTGATTACGCCGGTATGTACATACACATCACTGGTGTTGATGTAATTGTTCAAACCGCGATTACCTTTGGTTGCATCCAGCGTGACCGTAAATGAAGCGGTCGACTCTGTTGGGAATTCAGGCGACCAGGTCAACAATTGGGCATGGGTACATAACCCCGTTAACAAGGTTAGTGTTACTAAAAAGGGTAAAGAACTTCTCATGTGGGTTATTTTTTAGTTTGGTCTAAAAAAAGATTGTGTAAAGTAAACACATTGATGCAATCTCCCAAAAGTTTTCAACCCAAACCGGTCAAAAAACGAAAACGTTCAACAAAAAAGTATTCCATCCAATTCGTCCTTTTATATGCATGCATAAAATCGCGAAATCCCTTACTTTTACGAAAGTGTAAAATTTACACAAAACCAATTCCAATACTACGCATATGTCACAACCCGCTTCTACCGCAAAAAAGCCACTGAGCTTTTGGCAGATTTGGAATATGAGCTTTGGATTTCTGGGTATTCAATTCGGATTTGAACTGCAGAATTCCAACGTCAGTCGCATTTTTGAAACCCTTGGTGCCAATAAAGATGAGATTCCCATTTTGTGGATAGCCGCACCGCTTACCGGACTGGTCGTACAACCAATCATCGGGTATTTGAGTGATCGAACCTGGCATCCTACCTGGGGACGTAGAAGGCCTTATTTTTTCATCGGGGCGATTTTATCTACGATTGCCTTATTTATAATGCCCAATGCTCCTTCGTTATGGATTGCCGGTGGCATGCTTTGGGTGTTGGATGCGTCCATCAATATTTCGATGGAACCGTTTCGGGCATTTGTGGGTGATAAATTATCGCCGGCACAGCGAACCTCTGGATTTGCGATGCAAAGTTTCTT
>JBJTXG010000286.1:0-2668 GCA_046082125.1 Ferruginibacter sp.
ACCTATAGCTTGGAAGGCTATCGCTCTACCAAATGAGCTACTTCCGCATGAACATGGGCTTGAAAAGAACCGATGCTCGATTCAAACCGATTGGATCTACCTGTTGTGGGCAGTGGTGGATTCGAACCACCGAAGTCGAAAGACAGCGGATTTACAGTCCGCCCCATTTGGCCGCTCTGAAACTGCCCCTTTTGGAGCCGAAGAAGGGAGTCGAACCCCCGACCTACTGATTACAAATCAGTTGCTCTACCAACTGAGCTACTTCGGCATACGATCAGGTTTGAAGGTGTGAACCCCAGAACAACTCGACCTTTTTTCCGCCCAACCAAAGAACTTTCCAAAATGGGCGCAGCAAAGCAGGCCCATTTTTGGGAATGCAAAGGTAAGAGAATTGACTAATTGTAACAAAATCTCCTAGGAAGTTTTTTTCGGTCCAGAAACAAAAAAAGGGCCATAGGCCCCTTGTTTATTTAATGGCTGTTTCTCAAACTGCCAGCTTCTCTTTCCGCCGTTTGATCTGGTTGACAATGGCGCCCATGGCTTCATCAAAACTTTGTTCGAATGACTTGCAGGAATATTTGACAAAAAATTCATGCTTGGGTACGGCCACCTTGATTTCTACAATCTTGTCTTTGATCGTATGTACTAGGTTGTCCAACTTTAAGTATACATCGACCTTGGTAATCCGGTCGTGAAATTGTTGCAGTTTTTCCAGTTTTTGGGTGATGTGCGATTTCAGTTTGCTGTCGGCGTCAAAATGCACCGTTTGGATGTTGATGTTCATGCGTTTTGAGGATTCTAAGGTGAATAATCAATGGACTCCCAAAGGAGGATTAGTAATTTACGACATTAAAACGGCCAACCGGTGAAAAAAAGTATGTATCTCAAAAAAATTAACACTCACGCCTTGGGATGCGCTTTTTGGTAAATGTCTTTCAGCTTCTCAATGGTATTGTGGGTGTATACTTGAGTAGCGGCCAGGCTGCTGTGACCCAACAATTCCTTGACCGCATTCAAGTCTGCACCGGCATTGCTGAGGTGCGTCGCAAATGTATGACGAAGAATATGTGGACTGCGTTTTTCAATGGTGGTGATCAAACTCAGGTATTGTTTGACAACCAGATATACCCATTTCGGATATAGGGGCCGGCCATCCTCTTTCACTAGCAAATGCAGAGTGTCCGCATGTTCAAACCGATCTTTTTTAGCCTGTTCGTAGGCGTTGATCAACGCTAGCAACTCGTTACTAACCGGAATAATCCGCTCCTTCCCTCCTTTTCCTAATACCTTGATGTACGATTGCGCATGATCAACCTGATCGGTACGCAGACCAACTAGTTCGGCCTGACGGATGCCGGTGTTGTATAAGATTTCCAGTATCAACCGGGTTGTAAGGCCTTTCCAGTCATCCGTAAACGGAACGTGTGAAAATAAGGTGTCGGTGTCTTTCACTTCCACAAACATGGGTAGGCGCTTCGACTGCTTCGGTGCCACGATGGACGCCGTAGGGGTTGTGGTTATCACCCCGTTTCGCATCAGGTGTTTGAAATAGGACTTTAATGCCGATATTTTACGGTTGATGGTTTTGGCCGACTGCCCGTCGGCTTTCAGCGAGGCCAACCAGGATCGCACAAGGGCCGATCGAACGTCCGTAGGCTCGCTAACTTGAAAATCCGTTTGCATAAAATCCCAAAAACCACGCAAATCTGTTTCGTACGAAATCAGGGTATGACGCGAATACCGCTTCTGAAATTTCAGATAATCCAGAAACGAGAACACATGGGTTGTATTTTTTTCGGGCATAAAAAAAGCATCCGAAAATACGTATTTTCCAGATGCTTTTGACTTGTATCTTGTAAACAATAAATCAGGACTCGAATTTGCCCGAAGCCACCTGTTGGCGATAGACCGCCTTCAAGACCTGCGTGCGACGTCTGACCGAAGGTTTCGTGAACGACTGACGCTCGCGGAGCTGCAGCAGTGTACGGCTTTTCTCAAATTTCTTCTTGTACTTTTTGAGGGCTTTGTCAATGTTTTCGCAATCTTTGGAATCGATGATGAGCATGTTATAATACCTCCTTTGGTGAAAAATAGTTTCGCAGTCTCAAATCTGCGGGACGCAAAAGTAGGCGATTTCGCTGATTTTTACAAATTAACCACTCAAAATCACGAAATTTGGACCATGTTTACCGGAATCATTGAATGCCTTGGTATAATCAAACACATTGAACAACAGCAGGATAACCGCCGTTTCCTGATCGAATCGCTTATCAGTCCGGCGCTGCGCATCGATCAAAGTGTTTCCCACGACGGGGTTTGCCTAACCGTAGAAACAGTTGACGATACCAGTCATTTCGTCACCGCCATTCGTGAAACCCTTTCCAAAACCCGCCTGGGCGAATGGAAAACAGGGGATCGGGTCAATCTCGAGCGCTGTGTTTCGTTACAAGGTCGTTTAGATGGCCACCTGGTTCAAGGTCATGTGGATGCAACCGCAACCTGCCTGTCGGTGACCGAAACCGGAGGCAGCTGGCTACTGACTTTCCAATTCAACACAAAATTTGCTACCCTACTCATCGAAAAAGGATCCGTTTGCATCAATGGTATCAGTTTAACGGTTTACGATGTGGGTACCGACCAATTCTCCGTCGCCATCATCCCTTACACC
>JBJTXG010000287.1:0-2758 GCA_046082125.1 Ferruginibacter sp.
CGAAGGCGGTAAAATGATGATAACACTTGCCGGGGCTATGAGCACCGCTGAGCTCGGATTGAGCCTTGCAGAAATGATCAGACAAGGAAAAGTAGATATCATCAGCTGTACCGGTGCAAATCTTGAAGAGGATATCATGAATCTTGTTGCACATTCACATTACAAGCGTGTGCCTAATTACCGCGATTTGAGTCCGCAGGATGAATGGGACTTGCTCGAAAATCATTACAATCGCGTTACAGATACTTGCATACCGGAGGAAGAAGCGTTTCGTCGTTTACAAAAACATATCCATAAAATATGGAAAGATGCCGACGACAAAGGCGAACGCTACTTCCCACACGAGTTTATGTATAAACTGTTGCTTAGTGGCGACCTGGAACAATACTATGAGATCGATCCGAAAAACAGCTGGATGCTGGCCGCTGCCGAAAAAAATATTCCAATCGTAGTGCCCGGCTGGGAAGACAGCACCATGGGCAACATCTTCGCATCTTATGTGATTAAGAACGAAATCAAGGCCTCCACCATGAAGAGCGGTGTCGAGTACATGGTCTGGCTGGCCGACTGGTACAAACATAACTCCTCCGGAAAAGGCGTGGGCTTTTTCCAGATCGGGGGCGGAATCGCCGGCGACTTTCCGATTTGTGTGGTACCGATGATGTACCAGGACCTCGAATGGCATGATGTGCCGTTCTGGAGTTACTTCTGTCAAATCAGTGACTCAACCACTTCCTACGGTTCGTATTCCGGTGCCGTGCCCAACGAAAAAATAACCTGGGGTAAATTGGATGTGAATACACCGAAATATATTGTGGAAAGCGATGCCACGATTGTGGCACCGCTCATTTTTGCCTGGGTACTTGGTTGGTAAGCCTCCGTATCTGGTTTCGTCTATTCGTTTACGATATAAAATGATGATTATGCGTATATCCCTGTATGTGTTGCTGTTTTTATTTCAATCTATTATTGCCAATGCTCAAAACTTTTCCGTTGAGAAAACCGTGTCTTATACGCCGGTCAAAGATCAGTGCCGTTCGGGAACCTGCTGGAGTTTTGCGGCCACCTCATTTATCGAAAGTGAACTGATTCGTTTGGGATATGGTAAGCAGGATTTGTCTGAAATGTTTTTTGTGCGCAAGATGTATGAAGAGAAAGCCACGATGCATGTTCGCATGCAAGGCAAGAATTTTTTAACACAGGGCGGACAGCCGCATGATGTATTCCGGGCAATTACCCGCTATGGTTTTTTACCGGAGGAAGCGTATCCTGGCGTAAAAAACAGCCTGGGTGATTATGATCATATGGCTTTTTTCGATTCGGTGGCCGATTACCTGAAACCCTTTGCCAGAGAAGATTCTGTTATTCGGGAGCCTTGGATAATCGGGCTTTCTAACCGATTGGACAAAGCCATCGGTCCGTTGAATAACGACGAGCTGAACATATCGGAGGGACATGCTTATCAGCGTCAATTTCCGATATTCAATCCCGCCGATTATGTACATGTAACCTCATACTATCATCATCCCTTTTTCAAAAACTTCATTCTGGAAGATAAATACAACTGGAGTCTGTCCAACTATTTCAATCTGCCACTGGATGATTTTACTCGGTTGGTTGATACGGCCCTGCGAAACGGCTATTCAGTTTGCTGGAACGGTGATGTCAGTGAACCCGGATTTGATTTCAATAAAGGAATGGCCACTGTTCGCCCGCAACCATCAACCGTAACCGACCGCTACCTGCGGCAACGGCAATTTGAAGATCACAGCACCACCATCGATCATGTGATGCACCTGGTTGGACTTGCTCGAGATAAAAATAATACGCGGTACTATATCATCAAAAACTCCTGGGGTGAACAGAATCTTTATGGCGGTATGATGTTCATGTCGGACGAATACTTCCGGCAAAAAACCGTGTCATTTATGGTGCACAAGAATATGCTCAAAAAGATTTATCCGGCGTATACGGATTGATGCTTTACTTTTAACGACTTATCTATCTATATGGAATGGACATCCTTTCCGAAGGTTGAACTTCATCTGCATCTTGACTGTTCGCTGAGTTATGATGTGGTGCGTGCACTGGACCCCACCGTAACGCTTGATGAGTATAACCTCTCTTTTAAAGCACCCGCCGATTGCTGCTCATTGCTCGATTATATCCGATGTGCGGAACGCCCGATTTCATTGATGCAAACGGAAGAACAGCTACGCATGGTTACACTTGATTTGTTTAACCAGTTGAAAGCTGATCAGGTAGTGTATGCTGAAATCCGCTTTGCACCGTTACAACATCTACAAAAGGGACTCACGCCGGAGCAGGTCGTTCAGATCGTGCATGAGGCTACGCTAACGGGTATACAACAGACCGGTGTGCAGGCGGGCCTTATTCTATGTACCCTTCGGCACTTCACTGAAGAACAAAGCATGCAGACAGTGAACCTGGTGAAGGCCTTTCGGGGAACAACCGTTGTTGGATTTGACATTGCCGCCGATGAAGTAGGCTACCCGGTGGATGCACATATCAGCGCCTTCCACTTTGCCCATCAACATTGTATTCCCTGTACTGCACATGCCGGTGAAGCCTGCGGTGCGCCCAGTGTGTGGGAAACCATGAAACAGTTACGTCCTGCCCGTATTGGCCATGGTGTACGCAGCGCGGAAGATCCGTTGTTGCTCGAACAGATGAAAGTGAATGCTATCCACCTCGAAGTTTGTCCAACCAGTAATATTAAAACAGGGGTTTTCGCGAA
>JBJTXG010000288.1:0-5553 GCA_046082125.1 Ferruginibacter sp.
ATCTGTTTCAATACCGGAATGACCGGCTATCAGGAAGTGTTTACTGATCCCAGCTACGCAGGTCAGGTCATCATTATGAATAATGCGCATGTTGGCAATTATGGCGTGCATGTAGCCGATGTAGAAAGTAATGGCGTGAAAGTAAGTGCCGTTATCGGCCGAAACCTCGAAGCAGCGTTCAGTCGCCAATTGGCCGAAGGTGATTTGCACACCTACCTGAACGATCAACAGATTGTTTGTATTGATGGGGTAGACACACGAGCGCTGGTCAGTCATGTTCGCACGAAGGGTGCGATGAATTGCATAGTCAGTTCTGATGGTACACCCGAAGCAACATTGAACGGAATCCTGAAATCGACGGCGTCTATGTCGGGTATGGAACTGGCCTCTACGGTATCGACCAAGGAACCGTACAAATTAGAAGCAGCTAATCCGGTTCTGCGAGTATCCGTGCTTGATTTTGGTGTGAAGAAAAATATTCTTTCCTGTCTAACGGAGCGAGGCGTATCGGTCAAGGTATTTCCAGCAAAAACAGGTATCACCGAATTACTGGCCTACAATCCCGATGGGTTTTTTCTGAGTAATGGTCCGGGCGATCCGGCAGCTATGCCGTATGCCGTTGAAACAGTAAAAGCGATGTTGGAAACGGGAAAGCCCTTGTTTGGCATCTGTTTAGGTCATCAGTTGCTGGCCCTTGCCAATGGAATCACGACGTTCAAAATGCACCATGGCCACCGAGGCTTAAACCATCCGGTAAAAAATATCATCACCGGCCAATCCGAAATCACCACGCAAAATCACGGATTTGGTGTAGATCCGGAATCGGTTCGTTCGAATCCGGCAGTAGAAATAACCCACATAAACCTAAATGACCATAGCATAGAAGGTATCCGGCTAAAAAACAAACCCGCTTTTTCAGTGCAGTACCATCCCGAGGCAACGCCCGGACCGCACGATAGCCGGTATCTGTTCGATGATTTTGTGCGATTGATGCAAACCCATAAATCACCCTCCTAAGCTCTTTTTCGAACGAACAGCATCCATAAATAGTTTATCATGAAAATAGCGATCATCAATGGTCCCAACCTAAACCTGCTGGGTAAACGGGAACCTGATATCTATGGTTCACGCAGTTTCGAGGAGTATATGGATTATTTGATCAAGACATACACCGATGTGTCGTTCAGTTATTTTCAAAGTAATGTGGAAGGGGAGATCATCAATGAACTTCACCGCGTTGGCTTTGATGTGCACGGCATTATTATCAATCCGGGCGGATATACGCACACATCGGTGGCGATTGGTGATGCAGTAGCGGCCATACCGGCAACCGTCATCGAAGTGCACATTTCCAATATTCAGGCGCGGGAAGAGTTTCGGAAAATCTCACACATCAGTGCCCATGCTAAAGGAGTGATTTCCGGTTTGGGATTTCGGGGGTACGAACTAGCCCTGCACTATTTTATTCAGTAAGAAAAGCACATGAGGTGGCTATGCCATCAAGGATGCAATTGTCCGTTCAAAACGTCGCAGCGCTTTTTCCTGATTTAGGATAAAACTATTTTCGCTGATAGGACCAATCACCGCATCCATCTCTTTTCGGTTTTCATAGACCATGGCCCGAAATGGATTCTGGTAATCTTTTTCCCGCGATGTTCGGATACCGGCTGTCATCCATCGTTTGGTTTGCAGCGTCGTATCTAGTAAACTGATCCATTGTTTTTTAGTAAAAGCGGTCGGTTTTAATGCCTCAAGCTCGAGATAACAGGTGTATGCATGCCGCAGTTTATTTTGGCTGTATTTTTTTCCTTCTTCATGGTAAAACCGGTGCACTTGCTCCCATTGATTTATTTTTCCAGCTTTAATGGAATTTTTCAATATGTCAATTCGATTCGCTTGGATGAGTTGGCCACCGGCATTGACCCACTGGGAACGGGTTGCTTCCGGACGAATGGATGAAAGCAGTTTTTTATAATTGGTTGTTTGTTGCGCTTCCAGTTGCTTCATCAGTAAGTTTCCAAAATAATAGTGCACCAACTGCCGGTATACGTTTAGTGAAGCAGAAACTTTTGTAATCAGGATTTTTCGTTTCGAATGTTCCCAACCGGTTATGATGGCCTCATCTTTTTCATTGGGTTTTAGTTTTTGCAAAAACCGGATGGCGTCCATGATTTCGTTGATGGTATCTGGTCCCAGGTAATCAAATTCAATGGTTTGCATTTTATGGATACGCTTATCGCGGTCCTCATATTTCCAGGCATTGCGTGCCAGCGCGTACATATTATACATGAACCAGTAGGCTGGCATGACGACAAGTCGGTCGTTGGCCATGTCTTGACTCACTAACGAAAATGGAATAGGGATATCCAATTCCGCCGGATAATCCCCTTTGGCAATGATGGTAAAAGAGGCAAATCGGGAATTATGTTTAAGGCTTACACACAAGCCAGGCCAAAAGCCTCTGCCAGCAATAATTTCACCATCGGCCCCGCGACTGTTGTGGTTGCTGCCGATCGTAGCACCGGCGGCAATATTACTTTGTCCCATGACCAGCGAGGCACAGAGAAAAGAGTTATTATGATGTTGTTCGTGTGCGGGAAACACCATCGTGTTCAATACTTCGCAACATGAAATGGTCGAATTGTTTCCGAGATACGAGTTAATCAGTCGGGCACCGTATTTCAATTGCGAATGCGAGGCGGTTATGAATCGAACGGCTTTCACGCCGTAAAAGATCCGGCAACCGTATCCTACAATGCCATTCACCAGTTCGCATCCTTCACCAATTTGTGTTTTACGATCAGCATCACTGTTGATTGTGAGGTTTTTCAGTTTGTTGGCACCTTTGATATAGGCATCACTGCCAATTAGGGTGTCTTTGATGATCAGGCTATTTTTGATAACGGTTCGCGCACCGATTCGTCCGTAATAACCTCGTTGTGCGTCGAATTTTTTTTCGGTGAGTTCACGAAATCGTTTCATCAGTAGCTTGTCTGAACGATATCGGCTCCACAAGTATGCGTCGCCGGCCAGCATACCGTCGAATGGGATAATGCTGCGACCGCCGTTTTCATTGCATATTTCTATAACGATTCTTCGATTCTCATCGGTTTCTCCTTGTTTGAGAATGCCGTTACCAAATTTTGCTTTATTGGTGCAGGCCAGTTCACTGATATTTACCAGCATCACATATTCATCGATGATATAGTGACTCAGGTAACGTACCTGATCAATGCAAACATGGTCGCCAATATCGGAACTAATGATTGTACTGTTGTAGATACCTTCGGCAATCCGAAGGTTATGAAATTCATGATAGGAAGGTTTCAGGTCTCCGATGCGAACGAGTCCAAAAAAGCGGCAGTTGTGCACAAGGGTTGGATCAAATCCGGCGCTGACCCGTAGGTCGTTCCAGTTCGAAGCGGTATTCCCGTTCGATTGCAGGATAGTCCGTTGTAAGGCGGTCAGTTTTTTGTATCGCCCTTTATTTTTTAGCTGTCGATTCCGTAAAAAATACTCATCCTCGCCTTTTGGTAAGAAGCGGGGTTCAATAAAATCATACCCCAATGATGCGACGGGAAACGTATGTATAATATTCATGTTATTGATTGATATACAGCATGCTATACCGTACGTCAACTAAGGTAGCAAATTTCAGCGGCTTGCATGACCAATGCATTTTTGAAAAAACTAATTTGAGGCAAATTCCTCGTCATCTATTTTTCTGTTTCCTCGGTCAATTCAGTTAATTTTGGCTCGCAAAAATGTTAGACAGAAGCAAGCTTCATGTTGCTTGTATCTTCTGTTCCCCAAAAAAGTATTTATTAAAACATCCAGCGAACACAAACTCATTACTATGAAATTAGTCTACGCCTTTTTAATGTTTTTATTGAGCAGTGTGGCCTACTCGCAATCCACAACCGTTGTGATCAGTCAGGTTTATGGTGGCGGATCGAATACCGGCGCAACGTTCAATGCCGATTTTGTTGAATTGCATAATGTGAGTAATACACCGCAAGACATCTCCGGATTCAAAATTTTATATGGTTCTGCAACCGGAAATTTGGCGACCTCTACGGCTAACGCGTACACATTACCAGCGAGCGGTGTGATCATTCCGGCCGGAGGTTATCTTTTGATAGCAGCTTCGGCGGGAACGGTAGGCAGTGCTTTGCCAACACCGGATTATAATTTTGCGTTGACAATGGCCGGTGCAAGCGGGAAAATTGCATTCGGTACCAGTGCGATGGTCAACAATACCAATCTGGCGGGCCAACCGGCAGGATCGGTAATTGATTTCGTGGGTTATGGTACAGCCAACGAGTCCGAGACGAGTCCTACCGGTGTATTGAGTGCCACATTAGCAGCCATTCGAAATACCAATGGTTGTACAGAAACCAACAACAATCTCTCTGATTTTACGGTTGCCATACCTAATCCACGAAACAGTGCGTCAGCCGTTGCTATTTGTGGTGTAACGCCACTGCCGCCAACCATTTCCGTAACAACACCATTGACCGCCTTTGGTAATGTTTGTATTAACACAACAGCCGGTCCGAATAGTTTTGCCATTTCCGGAAGCAATTTGACAGCCGGTAATTTGACTGTAGGCCCATTGACCGGTTATACATTTTCGCTACTTCCGGCCGGACCTTATGCGTCTACTCTCACACTTCCTCAAACAGGTGGAGCTTACGCCACTTTCATCAATGTTCAATTTACTCCAACGGCCGTTCAGTCGTATGCTGGTAATATTCCGGTCTCCGGTGGCGGAGCCTCCGCGATCAATGTGGCTGCATCCGGCTTCGGAGTGGATGAAACTATTGTAACTACCGGGAATGCTAGTTCTATCACATCTAGTTCTGCCAATGTGAATGCTACCCTGAATACTGGTTGTGATGCCTTGGTTTCATACGGTATCGAATACAGCGCGAATCCAACGTTTACGCCGGGAAGCGGCACTTCGGTGGCTTCCACAAATTTATCCGGAACCTCGTTCTCGGTCGCGCTGAGTGGACTAACACAAAACACCACCTACTACTACATTGCATATGCCAACACATCGGCAGGTCCGGTTTACGGGTTGGTGTCGTCCTTTACTACTGGTATCATCTCAACCGGAGGAGCGGGTGTAGTCATTAGTCAAGTATATGGAGGAGGTGGTTCAGCTACAGGTACCTTCAATGCTGATTATGTGGAGCTGCATAACAACACCTTGGCTGCGCAGAATATCTCCGGTTGTAAAATCATGTATGGCTCGTCTACCGGTAATTTAGGTAGCTTTTCAGGAGCTATTTTCACCTTCCCATCGGGTAGCATCATTCCGTCGGGAGGGTATGTATTGGTAGCCACCACGGCTGGTACTGGCCTTGCGCCCATTCCGGTTACTGCCGATTATACCTTCACGCTGACCTTGTCCGGTACGAATGGTAAAGTTGTATTTGGCAGCAGCAGTTTGTTGGCTAATACAACCCTTGCCAGTCAGCCAGCCGGAACGGTATTTGATTTTGTGGGGTATGGCTCGGCCAATGAATCGGAAACAGCACCAGTTGG
>JBJTXG010000289.1:0-3842 GCA_046082125.1 Ferruginibacter sp.
TTTGATCCGGTCGCAGGCATTGGCCAGCCGCTGAATCTCCGTTTCGCTCATAACCAACTGTCCATTGGTCAGACTGGAAGTTGTGATCATGTCAACCGTTTTTCGGGCATCATCAATCTCTTCCTCCAGCCGCGGATAACAAATAAACTGATCCGTGATTTCACCGGATTTCGGATCTACAACACTGTGATCCCCGGTTTGCGCATTAACCACAAATCCATAGTAATTATCACGATACAGGTTTTTGGTGATCACAACCCCATTGACCTGCTCTTCCGGAAAAGAGCGATGCACCAGGATGCCCATATACACCTGTTGATGATCAATCCCAAAATAGGTTCGTTCCTGAAATGCCGCGGCCGACCACAAGCTGGCCCAAACCGAGCGTATCGCCTTTTCTACCGAAACAAGACTATCATCAACCACGCCGGTTTTAGAGACATACAATCCGGCCCCCGAAAAGCCGTTGGCATCTTCGGCATTAGTCGATGAACGAAACCGCATACGCCGGTAACTCCCAAAGTATATGACTTTATCCCGAATTGCCAACAACAACGAAGGGTCGACAGGATGCTCCTTGATTTTTTGTCGGATTTGCTTCAACAAGATAGCTCGGGCACTATCAGGCAATCGATTCAAACTATCTTTTTGAAAAGAAGCAATCAACGCCTCGGCGCCGGAGGCATGCATATGTTGCTGATAAAAATAAAAGGGTATAGCAAAAGCCGACTCTGGTGTTTTGAATCCTACTTTTTTGGATAAAGCAACCAGTTCACTGAATTGAACAGCCTTTTGTCCAACCGCCGATCGCATCTGTTTGGAAACTGATCGCATATCAACCAATTCCTGCACCTGCAGATCAGCAACCGGAATGACGGGTGCTTGTATGACCGGTGCACTCAACAGGCCCGAATACGCATCGATATCAAAGGAAGAGGCTGTAACAGTCAGTTTTATCTTTTTACCCTCCCAACTGCGCAGTTTTCGATCGGTAAACGCATCCCGGTAGGCGCATACCGGAATCCGCCGGTTTTGGCCGAGGATACTGATGTGACTTAACGGGGTTTGAAAAGACTGTACGATAAATCCCCGCACCATCGGAAGCATGACCGGCGCTTCTGGAATCACTAAAATTTCCTGGCCGGTAAACGTTCCATGCTGCAGTTCGTCCATGCTTGCAAATCGAAGAATCCCTGTTTGGCTGCCTTTGCTGATGGCCTGATAGGTTTGGTTTTTATAGATTTCTGGTGGTAAAATAAGCGGCAGTCGCTTTTCCAACTCAGTTCGTTCTTGCAGCAATCGGGCACTATTAATAAAAAAAGTCAGTTTGTTTTTTTCAAAAAAGCTCGCCGATACAGCCTCAAATAATTGTATGATGAATTCCTTTTTCATCAAGTCAACCGGCGATAAGTCTAGGATGTATCGATTCAATGATTTGAAATAATTCAGATTACCCAATAAATAATCCCGATAGTCATCCGCTGCGTATTGCTGTTTATTGAACGTATAATGATCATCGGCGTATCCCAACTGCTCCATGCAGAATTCATGATGATAGCGATAGTGTTGATGGTTGAGGTAATAGAGCTTTTTGGATCGAAGGTCGTATACGACTTTCACCGACAGTACCTCTCCGTATTTTTCAACCAGTGGTGGTCCCGCAAACGCGCTGAACTGTTTACTATTTTCAAGCAATGGCAAATGAGACTGTGCCGTCAAATCCGACGCACAAATCGTTAGAATGGAAATGATAGCTTGCTTTTTGAACAAATTCACCTTGGGAAGTTATGATTAAAACGTGTCAAGAAAAACACGAATGACGTATATTTAATTACGCATTGGAATTGCCGGACCATCTTACCACCATGAAGGATTATTTACATATCATCCAGGTATTCACACAGCATCTTACCAATACCAAAACCGTTTCGGAGGTCTGCTGGGAGATTACCAAAAATGTGATTGCCAAAATCGGCTTCGAGGATTGTGTCGTTTATTTGCATGATCCGGAAACGAATGTACTAGTGCAGATGGCGGCGCATGGACCCAAAAATCCGGTAGCCCTGGATATCTATCATCCCATTACCATCAAGCCCGGACAGGGCATTGTGGGTTCGGTGTTTGTTTCCGGCCGGGCTGAGATCATTCCGGATACGCGACTCGACAAACGCTATATCGTAGATGACCAGGCGCGCCTTTCCGAAATCGCAGTGCCAATTTTACATAATGGCATTCCCATCGGCGTCATCGATAGTGAGCACCCCGACTGCAGTTTCTTTACCGGCGATCATCTGTTGATATTGAATACACTGGCGGCCATCGCCTCAAACAAAATTGTCAAAACACGGGCCTTTGAAACCCTCGAACAGGTAAATAAAAACCTCGCCGAAAAAAACCGAGTGGAGGAGGAAAAGAACCGCGAACTCTTGCAATTAAATCAGCAGTTGGATGAGGTGATCTATAGTCTCTCTCATGATTTTCGTAGTCCGATCCTGGCAGCCATTGGCATGACCGATTTACTGAAAAGACATCCTTCGAATGCCGATACACTCTACCCGATGCTGAACGATTCATTGAAACGGGTTGACAACATTCTCATAAACATCCATTATTTCTCACAAAATCTGCGAAGACCAATCGATCATACAGCGTGTGACGTCGGCGAATTGATGGCCGAGGTGTTCATGGAGATCAAGCATCCCCGTAAAACCGTCACCGACTTCATGATCCATTGTCCGGGTCCCATCATCTGCCTTACCGACGTCTACCGCCTGGATGTGCTCTTCCGACAGGTCTATTTAAACGCGCTGCAGTTCCACACCGCCAATGATCGACAATCGGAAATCAAGGTCAACATTGCACGCGAGGCCAATAATTGTATCATACGCATAACGGATAATGGTCCGGGTATGCCCGATCAATACTGCCAGGAGATTGGAACCATGTTCCGACGTGGCTCTACACAGAGCACCGGGGCCGGACTGGGCATTTTTCTCTGCACAGAAATCTCCCATAAAATCGGTGCGGTCATACAGTGGGCGAATATCCCAAACGGTGGCACCGAGGTTACCCTTCAGCTCCCGTGTACTGATTAAAAAAAATCCTCCGTTTCCGGAGGATTGAATTGTTTGAACAATTTAGTAGCGATTACTCGGCTTTTGGAGCATCCTCGCCGGCGCTTTCGCTATCCAGCTTTGCTTTCAGACCAGCGAGTACACCCAGATCACCCAAAGTGGCTTTTTCCACTTTGCTCTGGATATTCTTCACCGCTTTCTTGGTTTGCTCTTCGTCCGCTTTGCGCTCACGGAATTCAGCCTGCTTCTCTTCTTCTTTCACTTGCTCCCAGATGCGGGTGTGGCTGAGTAAGATCCGCTTATCGTTGCGATCGAATTCGATGACCATGAATGGGACAGTTTCATCCGCCGCAATCATTTTTTCGTCTTGCTTAGCGAGATGACGGGCAGGTGCATAGCCTTCCAATCCATAAGGCAATTGAACAACCGCTCCTTTGTCGTCACGCTTGATCACGGTTCCCTCATGCACTGATCCGATAGTGAATACCGTTTCGAGTGAATTCCAGGGATCTTCTGCAATTTGCTTATGACCGAGCTGAAGTTTGCGGCTATCTTTATCGATGTTCATGATGATGACTTCGATATCACGGCCAACTTTCGTGTACTCGTTCGGGTTATTGAAACGCTTGAGCCAGCTCAGGTCACTGATATGAATCATACCGCCAATGCCGGGAGCCAGTTCAACAAATACACCATACGGAGTAATGTTTTTTACAACACCGGTATGACGACTGTTTTCTGGAAAGCGAGTTTCGATAACCGACCAAG
>JBJTXG010000290.1:0-2491 GCA_046082125.1 Ferruginibacter sp.
TCGAAAAATGAATGAACAGGAGCTAGGCAGCTATTATGCCGTTCGAAACTACAAAGACGTAAATCCCGAATTCGGTACACTGGCAGAATTTAAAAAACTGGTTCGCAAAGCCCACAAAATGGGCTTTCTGGTGATTACCGACTGGGTAGCCAATCATACGGCCCTGGATAACCCTTGGGTTACAACCCACCCTGATTTCTACATGAAAGATTCCGTTGGCGGATTCATTTCGCCGTTCGACTGGACCGATGTGTTACGACTTGATTACCAAAATCCAGAACTACGGGACAGTATGATAGATGCCATGCGATTTTGGATTCGGGAGACCGATATCGACGGCTTTCGGTGTGATGTAGCCGAGCTGGTTCCCGATGACTTCTGGGAATCCTGTATCCGGTCGCTCCGGAAAACAAAACCCATTTTCATGTTAGCAGAGGGAAATACGGTTGGTTTACACAAGGCCGGTTTTGATGAAACCTATAACTGGAACGCCATGCACCGCATGAAAGACTTGTACGAGCAGAAAATGACACCCGATGCTTTCATTGATTCATTAGAAACTGATGCCGCGCGTTTTCCTAAAAATAGTTTCCGGCTTTTCTTTACATCGAATCATGATGAAAACAGCTGGAATGGGACTGAATTTGAGAAATACGGTGATGCGGCCGAAGCGTTTGCAGTATTGACACAAACCATGTATCAATCAGTGCCACTCGTATACAATGGGCAGGAAGAACCCAACAAAAAAAGATTGCGCTTTTTTGTCAAAGATCCGATCAGCTGGAAGAAATACACCAAAGCGGGCTTTTATAAAACCCTGCACACCTTGCGGCGCAATAATCCGGCCCTCGCCGCCACCGCTTCGTATGAACGCTGCATAACAGGTGATAAGAATATTTATGCTTATTTCAGGACACAAGACAGCAACCGTATTTTGACGGTGTTAAACCTCTCCGGCAAAAAAAGAAAAGTCTCCATTCGGAATAGTCAGTTGCCAGGCACCCCCATCGATCTGTTTACCAGTATCCCAACACCCATATCAGATTCCCTGACTTTCACATTGCCGGCCTGGGGCTACCGCGTGTTGGTTTATTGACCGGTTTAAAGCCAACGCAGGAACCAGGCAGACCGTATCTTTGGATAAAATATTCATCTACTATGAATCCACTTGTTTCTATCATCATGGGTAGTGAGAGCGATTTACCCGCCATGCAAGCGGCCTGTAACATACTCAATGAGTTTGACATTGCTCATGAGGTCCGCATCATTTCGGCACACCGCACCCCGGATGATATGCGTTCTTTTGCGCTGAATGCCAGAGAACGGGGTATACAGGTCATCATAGCCGGCGCCGGTGGCGCGGCTCACCTACCCGGCATGGTTGCTTCTTATACGACCCTGCCAGTGATTGGCGTGCCGGTCAAATCAACCCAATCCATGGAAGGCTGGGATTCTGTTTTGTCGATTCTTCAGATGCCAGCCGGTGTACCCGTTGCCACGATGGCGCTGAATAACTCGAAGAATGCCGGTATTTTAGCCGCCCAAATCCTGTCGTTGAATAATCAATCCATCCAAAAGCAACTAGAAGACTACAAAAAAGACATGGAAAAACAAGTTGCAGAGATGAATGCCCGTCTCAAATAATGCATTCAGCCAATTAGCTGCTTCTAGGGCACTCATCACCGATTACTCATTTTTAGCAACTTTTGACATTTTTGTGGCACTATTTGCCCCTAATTTTGCCACAAATTTTGATACATGTATAAATTCTCCCTGCTTTTGTTGGCCTGCTTTTGCATCAAGGCCACCTACGCACAAAAAGTCACTTTTACTGAATATGACCTGCCGAACGGACTGCACGTTGTATTACACAAAGACAACAGCGCGCCCGTTGTTGCTGTTTCCGTTATGTACCACGTGGGTAGCAAGGATGAGCGTCCTGACCGAACCGGCTTTGCCCATTTTTTTGAACACTTATTGTTTGAAGGAAGTAAAAACATTCCTCGTGGACAATTCATGAAAATTGTTACCAAGAATGGTGGTGAAAACAACGCAAACACAACCCAAGATCGAACGTTTTATTACGAAGTGTTTCCGTCCAATCAATTGGAGACGGGCCTTTGGCTGGAAAGCGAGCGGATGTTACACCCGGTCATCAATGAGATCGGTGTCAAAACACAGAATGAAGTTGTAAAAGAGGAAAAACGAATGCGCGTCGATAATTCGCCCTACGGCGGATTCCTCGCTACCGTGATGAAACGGCTATTCACCAACCACCCATATAACTGGGTGCCGATTGGTAGCATGGAACACTTGGATGCCTCTACCCTGGACGAATTTATCGCATTCAACAAAAAATATTACGTGCCTAATAACGCGGTGTTGGTCATTGCCGGCGACCTTGATATTGATCAAACCAAAAAGAAAGTACAAGCTTATTTTGGCGATATCCCCACCGGTGCACCTGTAAAACGCATCCGAGTTAATGAAG
>JBJTXG010000291.1:0-3154 GCA_046082125.1 Ferruginibacter sp.
AACAATATCAATGATATCAATGCGGTTTTGAATTTGTTCTATGGTTTCCCGGGTTATCACACCATAAAAGTAGCAGTTTTAAGTCATTGCACATACATGGAAACTGACTGAATCGTTTATATTTGCCCACAAAACCTACGGTATGAAAAAATGGATCTTGCTTTTCTTTTTGTATGGATTTTCCGCTCAAATCATGGCGCAAAGCCTTGATGAAATCAAAGGCGTATTTATGATGAACGATTTTAAAAAAGCCAAAACCATGATCGATGGTTTCGTGCAGAGTACTAAAAAGCCTAAAAACGCCAGTAATGCCGAAGCCTGGTATCTGAGTGCACAGATACACAATTATTATTCTTTCGACACAACGCTGCCTGCGGTTGACGCACTACGCTTGAAAGAAGAGTCGTTTACATCGCTGGAAAAATACCTGCAACTGGATCCATCCATGAAAGCGATGATGGAAGAGAACGGGAAAGTGATTTTCATTCAGCTATATTCCGCTTTGTACAATTTAGGGATCGGATTTTTCAATGACCAAACATATGATAAAGCCACCGTGGCTTTTATAAAAGCCAATGATGCCAAAAATCTATCAATCTCCCAAAAACTTCTTTTTGAAGAGATTGAATTTTCCAAATTGGATACGGGATTGGTGATTAACATCGGTGTCTCGGCGCTTAATGCCAAAAACGAGGCCCTGGCCATGTCCTATTTTCAGCAGCTAGCAGACGCGTCGTTGGCGGGTAAAGACTATCTGCAATACTATGTGACGCTGGCCGAATATTACCTGGAACAGAAAAATAAAGAAAAGCTGATGGCCATATCGGACAAAGCCCAACAATTATATCCGGCCAATGCCGATCAGTTTCTGGATTATGAAATCAAATTACTGACCGATGGGAAGGATGAGACGGCTAAAATTAGTATATACAAAGAGTTGTTAGTAAAATATCCAACCAACACATACCTATTGAATCAAACCGCGTTATTCATGTATAAGCTTCAATGGGAGTCTGAAAACGCACCAGCTTTTTCAATGAATGACATGGAAATGGCCGACAGAATCACGGATCAAATTGAAGCGGCAGTCAGGTATAAAGCAGAAGATGATCCGTTCTCCTGGAATCTGATGGACAGGCACCTGTCTAAATACCTCGATGGGTTGCTGGCCATCACCAAAAATAAAAAAGCGCCCGAAAATGCCCGTAATGCAAAATCAAAGTATGATCTAATTTTTTCGAAATATATTCTCAACTTGGAGAATTACGCAACTTATTATGAAAAAATGGGCACACTCAAACAGGACCAATCAGCGATGTATAAACTCATTTTAGGAAAATTAAAGAGTGCCTACGACGAAAAAAATGATAAAGCAAAATCGGCTGCCGTTACTCGTAAACTAGCTGGGTTGAAGTGATGCATAGTACGATCGTATAGAAAAATAGCCTCTTCCAGAGGCTATTTTTTTTTGAATTTCAGATACCTTAGTCACGCATACGATTGAAGCCACCACCACGTCCACCCGGACCAAACATGTTTTGCATCTCCTTGATGGGCTTCACTTCAACGGAACTGGATACCTCAAATTCTTTGTCACTGATCTCTTTGTCCAGTTCAATTTTGGTAACTTCTACCTGTACCAGCCGGTCGCGGCGGAACCTTGTTTCGTACCGCATCACAAATCCCGGTACTTTATCGAGGCCTTGCAATCCGCCGGGCATCATATTACCCATCATCGGAAGCATATTCAGGCTACCGGGAGAGACGATGTTTTTGATTTTGAAGTCGGGGCAGTACCAAATGACTGTGGAATCTTTGTTTCCCAATAATAAGGTTGATACCAAATAGGCTTTCATGCATGTTTTTCCCGCTATTTTTTTAGTTTCCGATGTGTTGACCAGTACAACGTCAGTCGGGGTGCGGTCGCGTCCGGGCGGGCGGCGCATGGCACCAGAATCGGACGGACGATTTCTGCGTTGTTCCATCATGCTGTCACGTGCGCGCTGCATGTCGACCATGTCTTGATCTGTTGCAAAAAAGGCCCGTTCTTCACCCATCATCTGAAAAACCGTGGTGGTCGTTTTGGTGCTATGATCCCGGTAAATAGACGATTTGATTACCTCTGATTTGATGCTAGTCTTCATCTTGTCACCTTTGACATAGGTCGTAATTTTCGTCTCTCCATCCAACATATTGCGGAAATTCATCCCACCGCGTCCCTCATTACCTCCCGAGAATCCGGACGGGTCTTCATTTTCGGGGGCTATCACCTCCAGGGTGGTGGAAACAACGGCTCGGGTATATTCCACAGGTTGTGCCTGGGCAAGGCAGAAAAGGCTAAGCAAGCCTACCAACATTAAGCTATGACGCATCGTATTTTTTTTCAAAGGTAGGTAGACCTTTGGGTTTTGGATAGGTTTATTAATGGCTAAAATTTATCAACATTTGGCCTGAAAAAGGCTTCTCCAACCGGTATTTTGGCTTAGCTTCCGTAAGTTTGTTACTGATACAAAAAATATTGATAACGTGCGATTAAAGAGTTTAGAAATCAAGGGCTTTAAGAGTTTTGCCGATAAAACTGTTTTGCAATTTGATGAAGGGATTACCGGTGTCATTGGTCCCAATGGTTGCGGTAAAAGTAATATTATTGACAGCATACGCTGGGTCATTGGCGAACATAAAATCAGTAACCTGCGTAGTGAGAATCTAGAGAGCTTGGTGTTTAATGGCAGTAAAACCCGTAATGCCTCCAGTTTAGCCGAGGTAAGCCTGACCTTCGAAAATACCAAGAACCTGTTACCAACCGAGTTCAACACGGTTACGATTACCCGCAAATACTATAAAAGCGGCGAAAGTGAATACCGATTGAATGATGTCGTTTGTCGCTTGAAAGACATCCACAATCTGTTTCTGGATACCGGTGTCAGTACAGACAGTTATGCCATCATTGAGCTGGGTATGGTTGATGATATCATCAAAGACAAAGAGAACAGTCGTCGTAAGATGCTCGAACAAGCCGCCGGCATCACGATCTACAAAACCAGAAAAAAGGAGGCCAAATTAAAACTAGATGCCACCGAACAGGATCTTGCCCGCATAGAAGACCTGCTTTTTGAGATCAATAATCAGCTGAAAACACTCGAAAACCAGGCCA
>JBJTXG010000292.1:0-18302 GCA_046082125.1 Ferruginibacter sp.
AGTTTGCCAGCCATGATCAAAGCCATACGCCTTCAGGAAAAAGCGTCTAAAGTTGGTTTTGATTGGAATGACATCGGGGAGGTTTGGCAAAAAGTAGAGGAGGAACTGGCTGAACTACGGGACAGTATGGAAGCGCAAGACCAACAGGCAATCGAGAAAGAGATGGGCGATGTTTTTTTTGCCATGATCAATTATGCCCGCTTCCTAGCCGTTGATCCGGAACTGGCACTGGAACGAACAAATAGCAAATTCATCCATCGATTTAGGTATATTGAGCGTCAGGCCGCTGCGCAAGGACTTCATTTCCATGATTTGAAGATTGAGGAAATGAATCATTTTTGGGAAGAATCCAAAAAAGATAATCCCTGATATCATTGATTCAAAAAAAATATACTACATCAAACATGTGGTGGTTGCCGCTGGTGGCGGCCTGGTGTTTTACCCTATCGTTTATCATAGATAATTATTGGTCGGTCAATGCCAATGTAAAGTCGGTTCAAACAGCGATCATCAATTCCATACGGGAACACGAATCTGTATTCGATGCTCAATGTAGTGATACTTCGTTTGTCGCCCGCTTACATTCAAACAAACTGACCAAAGCTGATTTACAGCAGTTGTCTGATCCATCTGCTTTTTTCTACTTGCTCTCAAGCGATACGGCCAACCGACAATCTGTTTCCTTTTGGAGTACAAGAGTTGTTGTTCCATCGGAAGAAATCATCCATACAACAGCCACGGCTGGTTTTGCCAAAGGCGAGAACGCCTATATCGTTTGGAAGAAAAAGAAGTTGAGTGACTCGACGTACGCCTGTCTTATCCTGCCGGTGAAATGGCAGTTTCGGCATGATCCAACTTTTCTAAAAAATACATTTGTCATAGATGGAATCTCAACCGAATTGTTTGATGTTCAGGAATCCGTACAAACAAAATATGATATTTCACTGGCGGATGGAAAGCCTCTTTTTTCAGTAGTACAGAAACAGCAAAATACCGTATTTAAGAATCATCCGGCATCATTTTTCTTTATAATACTGTCCTTAGGATTATTGTGTGTATTTATTCATCGATTATCTGTATGGTTATATGATCGATGGTCGCCTTGGGCTGGCGTCTTCGGATTGCTCTTGATGCTGTCCGTGATCCGGGTTCTATTAGCAGAAACACATTTTTTGTTGGATGTGCATCAGTTTTCAATTTTCAATTCCGGGTATTTTCAGTTTGGATACCTGAGGGAGTCGCCGGGCGATATCTTGACGACTCTTTTATTGTTACTATGGCTTGTTTTATTCATCTATGTGCGTGTACATGAAAAACGCATACTTTTTTTATCACGTACTCGGTTGATGACATGGATCTTGTTTATAGGCAGCATATTCATGCTTCTTTTTTTATCATATTGGTTTTCGGCTTTTATTCGCTCCGTGGCTGAACACGCATCAGTCACTTTTGAGATATCCGATTTTTTCTCGCTTTCCTATACGACTGTTTATGCATTCATGGCGATTGCGCTCAGTTTTATTGTCTATTTTTTTGCGTGTAAGACGATACTTATTCTCATCCCTTTTAGTAAACAACTATCACCGTATATACTGCCTCCCGCGATTTTGTTGGCAGGCTTACTGGTTTTTACTTTTTTTCCGGCTACAATCGGCGATGGGTTTTTAATCTATACACTGATTTGGATGTTTATTTTCTTTTTGTTGCTCCAAACCGGTCTCTCAGCTATTTCCATTCAGGAGATTCTGAATCTGAAATTGTTTTTTTGGATCGCCTTTTTCTCCATTTCTGCCGGGATGCTTTTGTTGAAAGAGAATAGAAAGAAAAAATGGACGCAATTTACAGAGCAGTCTAACACGTTAATTAAATTATTTGATCCAAACAATGAGTCGCAGGTTCGTCAGATGTACAATACCGTTCCAGCTCCATTTTTGGCTGAACACTGGGATGAATGGAAAGACACTGCAATAAGAACGAGACTGCTCGATAGTAGTTTATCATCTGTGCCACAGTCCTACAGAAACAAGTATAATTCAAAATATTACTTTTTTGACACGCTGAATCAGCCACTCACAAAGAAAGATACCATTGAATATGAATTACTCGAACAATTCTATCAGTCGACTCAAACCAATTCCTGGCAAGATAAGATCGCTCAATCGTATCATCCGTTTGCCAAATTCGCCGTTGTCAATAAGTATCGCTTGACAGATCTTGAAAATTATAGAATGGGTACTGTTTTTCAGTTGCTCATACCTGTATTCGGAAATAGCGATCTGGTTTCAGAGTCCGTCTTTAATATGGATCCATTTTTTGGCATGCAAGCAAAAAAAGATGTATTTGATTTTGCCGTGTATGAGGACTGGAAACTGTCATCTCAAACCGGTAGTTTTTCCTTTCCGCTTTTTGCCGACTCATTCGCGCTCAAAAAGCAGCAACAATACCTGTTTTCAGATTCAGGCGCTGATGTGATGTGGAACTATATTGGTAAAAGGGTGGGGTTGGCGGTAGCTAAACCAGATTTTGTGTTGATGGACACCCTTACGCTTTTTTCCTATCTGTTTTGCGGGTTCTTTGTAAGTATATTGATTTTATGGTCGTTGGGGATTGTGCTTCGATTCCGGTTCAATATTTTAAGCATTTCATTTAGTTCCTGGTCGATTCGTTCCCGTATCAAAGGATCTATCGCCATTGTGGTGTTACTTTCATTTTTGGTCATAGGCATCTCGACCATACTGTATTTACGTGCCAGTACAAAAAATGAAGAAAAAAAATCTATTTCACAATTGATACAAGTTGTTAAAACGGAGGTTCAGGCCGGTTTGATAAATACAGTGGGTGGGGAATCCGCATTACTGAATGATAAGTCCATGGATAACATCTTGCAGGCAATTTCAAAATCCAATAAAATAGATATACATGTATTTAGTATTCATGGGGATCTTGTCAATGCGACCAATTATCTTCCTTTTGCCCGAGGTGTGCTTTCTCGAAAGATGGATCCCAAAGCCTTTTTTCAGTTGCAAAAGTTGAATCAGAAACAGTTTTCACAATCGGAGACAATCGGAGAGTTGTCGTTTGTCAGTTACTATGCACCCATCCTGGATGCAGACCGAAATATCATCGGATTTATCAATATTCCGTACTACACATCGGAAAACAAACTGAGAGAACAAATCTCCGGCATGATCGTATTTATGATCATTTTGCTAGCGATAACTTTTATATTATCCGGAATATTTTCTTTTCTGATCAGCAACAATATCGTCAAAACATTACGGGTGATTGTAAAAAAGATGCGTTCCATCAACCTAGAAGAACCTAATGAGCAAATACGGTGGAGCAAACATGATGAAATGGGAGAGCTGGTATCAGAGTATAATAAGATGCTTAAAAAACTCGAAGACAGTACCCGCCAGCTTGTTCAAAACGAACGGGAAGGTGCTTGGCGGGAAATGGCCATGCAAGTAGCTCATGAAATAAAAAATCCGCTCACGCCAATGAAGCTAAGTTTGCAGTTTCTGTCGAGAGCAATCGAGCACCAAGATCCGGATCTGGTAGAAAAGACAAGAAACACTACGACGATGTTAATTGAGCAAATAGATTTGCTGAGCCAGATTGCCGGTGCCTTCAGTCAATTTGCCAATATTTCCGAGGCCGAACCAGAACTTGTTGATTTGAAAGAAGTACTGGTCAACTGTATTCAGTTACATCAGACTCAATTGTCTGTTCCTATTCGAGTGGACGTATCAGCATCTCCGGTGTGGGTATTGATGGATCGTGGTCATTTGCAGCGGGTATTCACCAATCTACTGTTGAATGCGATTCAGGCAGCCTCACCGGATCGAAACTTGCAGATCCACATTCGCCAATATGTTCGAGATGAGGTTGTATTGACCGAGATTGCCGACAACGGAACCGGTATAGATCCGATGATTCAAGACACGATCTTTTATCCCAATTTCACTACTAAATCATCGGGGAGCGGTCTTGGACTTGCGATGTGTAAGCGAATGATAGAGCAAGCCGGGGGAACAATCCACTTCGAAACGACTCCCGGAGAGGGGACTTGTTTTTTAATCGAGCTCCCATTGCACCGAAGCTAATTAGACAAGGCCCTTTTTTCTTTTAATCGATAAAAAATAAGCTTCAATGGCTTCCAATGTCATACTGCTCAGGTTGTGTGTTGGGTTGACCAGGGCTTTTTGAGCAGCCAAAACACCATAGCGAATGTCGGTGAGACCATCGATATGATGTGCATCCGGGTTTATGGAAATCATGACCTGTTCTGACAGGCATTGACCAATATGGGTCCAATCAATATCGAGTCTACTTGGATTGGCATTGAGCTCTATAACAACATGTTGCGCAGCGCATGTCCGAATGATTTCCTTCATAAGCAGTGGATATCCGGGCCTGCTGAGTAAAAGTCGGCCGGTAGGATGGCCTAAAATGGTGGTGTACGGGTTTTTAATGGCTCGGATGATGCGTTCCATTGCTTTTTCCTCGGTCATGCGTAGGTGGCTGTGCACTGACGCGATTACGCAATCAAATAATGCAAGCACGTCATCCGGATAGTCCAATTGTCCGTCATACAGGATATCGCACTCAATGCTTTTAAAAATTTTAAACGGATATAATGAGGTATTGAGCTGATTAATATGTTGATGTTGCTCTTGTATTCGGTTGACTGGTAGCCCATTGGCGTAGAAGGCCGACTGGCTATGATCACTGATCACCAGGTATTCCAATCCGTTTAGTATACAGGCTGATGCGAGTTCTTCGATAGTGTTTGATCCGTCGCTCCAGTCGCTATGACAGTGAATAATACCCCGAATATCAGCTCTTTGAATACAGGGGGGGATTCCTTGTTTGGTAACAATATCTAGGATAGTTTCTGATTCTCGGAGGGGTGGTGATATGAGGGGAAGGTTGATTGCGTCAAAGATCGACGACTCTGTTTCCATAATGGTTTCATCAGGTAGGCGGGCCATCATATTTTCAAAAAAATGGGTAGGACCGGTAGACTGCAATAGCGTGTGGCCCCATCGATGCGGTTCTGTAAAATAAATTCGAATGGTATGGGCAGCTGTCGTTTTGTATTCCCTGTATGCTACTTGGTTATCATCGGATAAAAGAGTCAAAAAATCGGGTAGCGTTTGTTCGAATGCGGTAACCGATAAATCAGTTAACCAATCCAGCCGTTGAACAATCTGTTTTTGTAACCGCACATCTCCTGTGATTTGCCATTGGGCCTTTGGAAATAGCTTTTGGAAGGTTGATGCCAGATCCTGAGCAATGAATTCAGCAACGGGGAACAGTAAAAAACCGAGATTCGATTGATAGAATTCCAGTGCCTCCTGAATGCTTTTCTGCGTTTTTTCACCAAAACCTTTGAATCGTTTCAAACGATTTTCCTGACAAGCATATAATAATTCTCCGGGCGATTCAATGTCCATCTCTTTCCATATCGTGTGTATTTTTTTTGGACCTAGTCCTTTTATCTTTAGCAGTTCCAATATGCCGGATGGCGTTTTAGATAGCATGAGATCCAGTGCATTGATACGGCCGGTTGTGAGCAGTTCCTGAATTTTTTGGGCAGCCGACGGTCCAATACCCTTCTGGTTCGTCCATTGATCCGGTGGTAATGTATGAATGGGTGTGGTCAGTTTGTCGACACCAAACGCAGCCGCGGCGTATGATTTTGACTTGAACGGATTATCTCCATGAATATCGGCGAGTGCAGCCATCAAAGAAAGATGTTCGGCAATAACTTCGTTTTGCAAAGCAGGATTATTTTGGTAATAAATCGTGAGTTATTCCATTAAAAAAAAGTCCCGAATTACTTCGGTACCATTATCATTTGCTCTTTTGCAAATAAAAGCTTACTTCTTCTTAGCGGCTTTCTTAGGAGCAGCTTTTTTAGCGGCTTTCTTAGGAGCAGCTTTTTTAGCGGCTTTCTTAGGAGCAGCTTTTTTAGCAGCTTTCTTAGGAGCAGCTTTCTTAGCAGCGGCTTTCTTAGGAGCAGCTTTTTTTGCAGCTTTTTTCTTTGTTGCCATTTTTTTAAAATTTAATGGTTAGTAAATAATACTTAAAAGTAAGTACTATTTTCAAATTACCAAAAAAAAAGAAAAAAAAATTAGGCGACAGGAACAACAGAAACCAAGGTTCGGTCTCCTTTTGATTTTTTGAATTCGACGACACCATCGATGGTAGCGAAGATGGTGAAATCTTTTCCGAGGCCAACATTTTTACCGGGGTGGTATTGAGTGCCGCGTTGACGAAGGATGATGTTGCCGTTCAAGGCGGCTTGTCCACCAAATATTTTTACACCTAAGCGTTTGCTTTGTGAGTCACGACCATTTTTTACTGAGCCTTCTCCTTTTTTGTGTGCCATGGTATGTAGCGATTTGTGGGTGAGTTGTTGAGATGTCTGTTACGCAATCGCAGTAATCTTGATGTGGGTATATTGCGTTCTGTGTCCGTGTTTTTTACGGAAACCTTTTCTTCTTTTCATTTTGAAGGCAATCACTTTTTCGCCTTTTACCAGTTCATTCAGAATTTCGGCTTTCACAGTTGCTCGCACGGAGCTTCCGGATTCAACGGAAGTCCCGTTGTAGGTGAGAAGTACATTATTAAATTCAACGGTGTCACCGGTTTTTCCGGCAAGATGCGGAACATAGAGGCTGTCTCCAGCTTTCACTTTAAATTGTTGACCTGCGATTTGAACGACTGCTAACATAACGTTTCTTAAAATTTGGAGGGCAAAGGTATGGATTGTTATTTAAAATGTAGCTATTCAAACTGTTTTTTTTAGTGAGTAAACGGATCGCTCATTCAACCTGGGATTGCGTACGTTTTTCCAATTTATCTCCTTGAATTCCGTGTAATATTTTAAAAATCAGCTAATTATATCTTTTTTACTCTGCTATTGACAACGTAATTTCGCAAAATGTCTATTATCCGTCGGTTTTTTCGTTTCTGGTATCTTTTTTATGTATCCATTGGTCTGTTAACAGCCATCATCATCCTGTTCGTTCTGGCCCTTTTTTCGTTGGTGCTGCCGAATCGCACCAGGGGTAATTTTTTGTATGCTACTAGCCGGATGGCAGCACGTTTTCTGTTCTGGTGCTGGGGAATTCGCGTGGATCGAATGGTCGAATCTCCGTTGTCGAATCAACAGGCCTATATTTTTGTATTTAACCATATTTCATACCTAGATGCTCTAATTCTATTGTTGGCCGTTGGCGACCGTCCATTCAGGGGTTTGGGTAAAGAGGAAATGGCTTCGATTCCTATCTTTGGTTATCTCTATCGATCAACGGTGATTATGGTCAAACGAACGGATGCCATCGACCGGGCCCGGAGTGTGGATGATCTGAAATCTACATTACGCGATAACATTTCTATAGCGCTGGCACCGGAAGGAACGTTCAACATGACAGGCGCCCCGCTATTACCCTTCTTTGATGGTGCCTTTCGAATTGCCTTGCAAACACAAACACAGGTTTGCCCGATGTTAATCCTGGATGCCTATGACCGGATGCATTATGGTTCTGTCTTTTCACTCAAACCGGGATTACTGCGCATTCGGTTACTCTCGCCAATTGATCCGATGATCAACGGAGAAGAAACCACGGTTGAAGCGTTGAAAAAACGAACTTATGACATCATGCATGAAAAACTAATCGAGTTCAACGCTTCTTGGATACAACCAGAACATGCGCGCTGAAGTATACGATATGACATCAACGGCCAAGCAATTATTGGTAGATATCATCTTGCCCATTCCCCTAAAAAAACAGTTTACATATCACGTGCCGGCATCCTATCAACAGCAGGTGGCTATCGGTAAACGGGTGGAAGTGGTGTTTGGTAAGAGTAAACATTATGCCGGGATTGTTTATGCCATCAGCCACCAGGCACCCGATTATGATACCAAACCTATTTTGCAGATTTTGGATGCCGAACCAATCGTGTTTCCCGAGATGCTCTCGTTCTGGCATTGGATGGCCGACTACTACATGTGCTCCATGGGGGAGATCATGGCAGCGGCTATTCCAACGCTATTTCGCCTGAGTAGTGAATCCGTTCTTTTGGCAACAGAGGCTACTGAGCGGCAGCCCGAAAATCTTACTGATGAGGAGTACCTGGTTTATGAAGCGCTGCAAATTCGGAAAAAACTGCGCTTCGGCGAAGTACATAAATTACTCGACGGACGAAAAGTATATTCTGTTGTACAGCATTTATTGCTAAAACAGGGTTGTATATTGGAAGAAACATTTGTTCATCAATATCAGGAAAAAAAAGAGCGAATCGTAGAACTGCAGGCACATTGGCAGTCAGAAGATTCATTAGCCCGATTGATGAATACCTGGAAAGGGACTCCCAAACAGTTGGAGGTTTTACTTGCCTTGTTACATGTACAAAAAACGGCCGGTCGGGTTACACAAGCGGAATTGTTGAAGAAGGCTGGCGCCAGCGCGGCCGTATTAAAGGCCTTGGCAGAAAAACAGATCGTAACGATCCGACATGAATCAGTCAACCGGATCCGTTCGGAAGTACCTAAGCTGGCTGTTTCTTTCACACTCACTCCGATGCAATCCCAGGCTTTGCAACAGATCGAATCCGTATTGACCCAAAAACAGGTTTGCCTATTGCATGGCGTTACCGGTTCTGGTAAAACCGAGCTGTACATGAAGCTGATCGAACAGACGCTAAAAGCCGGGAAACAGGTTCTGTATTTACTGCCTGAAATTGCGCTCACATCGCAAATCACGCGCAAACTGGAACATTGTTTTGGGGGATATGTGGTGGTCTATCATTCTAAATTCAGTGATGCGGAGCGCGTAGAAATCTGGAATAAAGTCCGCGACGGAAGTCCATGCCTGGTTGTTGGTGCGCGAAGTGCCTTGTTTCTTCCGCTGCAACGTCCCGGGCTAGTTATTGTGGATGAAGAGCACGACTCTTCCTACAAACAACAGGATCCGTCTCCTCGATATCATGCCCGGGATGCTGCCATCTATTGGGCGAATCAGTGTGGAGCCAAGGTGTTGCTTGGCAGTGCCACACCATCTATGGAAAGTTATCAGCACGCCATGGATCAAAAATATGGATTGGTCTCTCTTCCAGAGCGATTTGGCGGTTTAGCACTTCCAAATATCGAAATAGTTGATACGAACACCGTGGCGCTGTCCGGCAAAGTTATACTGAGTCCACAACTGAAAGAAGCTATTCGTGAAACGATTGACCGTAAAAAGCAGGTGATTTTATTTCAAAACAGACGGGGATACCATCCATATATGGTTTGTCAGACCTGCAGTCACATACCCAAATGCCGGCATTGTGACGTTTCACTCACGCTGCATAAATACTCGCATAAACTCCATTGTCATTATTGCGGCAGCCATTATTCCCAGCCAACGCATTGCACGGCCTGCGGTTCATCCCATTGGCGCGAGCGGAATTTTGGAACGGAGCGGGTAGAGGAGGAACTGGAACAAGCATTTGACTCCATTCGAGTCGCCCGGATGGATATCGATAGTATTCGAGGAAAGCGAGCACATGAACAACTCATTCAGCGCTTCGAACGGCATGAAATTGACATACTGGTTGGCACACAAATGGTCGTAAAAGGATTGGATTTTGAAAGGGTGGCACTGGTTGGCATTCTGGATGCGGACGGCCTGTTGAGTTTCGCTGATTTCCGCGTCAACGAACGGGCTTTTCAGCTGATGGAGCAGGTGAGCGGACGTGCCGGCCGAAAAGAGGCGGTTGGCCGGGTGATTATTCAAACGGCCCGTCTCACACACCCCGTTATTCAATGGGTATTGAAACATGATTACACTGCCATGGTTGCTCATGAGTTGGGTATGCGGCAATCGTTTGGGTATCCACCATACGGACGGCTAGTCGTTGTCTCTCTACGTCATAAAAAAGAACCCATTGTACAGCAGGCGGCCTCTCATCTTGCTGCGCAACTGAAAAAAGATATACCAACCAGTATACTTGGTCCAGCCCCTCCGCCCATCAGCCGTATTCGAGATCAGTACATCATGGAACTGATGATTAAAATACCGTCCGAATCGGCCTCCCGTGCACGATGTAAATCGGCAATTCGGTATCATACCGAACAGCTGACCACACTGCCAGCATTCAAGTCGCTTACGTTGCAGATCAACGTTGATCCGTGTTGATCCTGGTTGGTGAATTCGGAGTGGTCTTTAGGAATTGGCTTACTTTTGGTAGATATCATTGACACATCGTCTATGCCTCCACTGCTTTTGAATCAATCGCTGCGTCCATTTCATACGTTTGGAACAGACGTTTATGCCGAACAGTTTTTTCGTTTCTCCACCCTCGATGACATGCAAGAGGCGCTGTCGATGCCTTCCGTAAAAAATAAACCAATTTTCATCCTGGGTGGGGGCAGCAATATCTTGTTCACCCGAAATGTGCCAGGCACTGTTTTCAAAAACGAAATAGTGGGCATAGAACAGGTTGCCTCTGATCATGCTTTTGTGTATGTGAAGGCTGGTGCGGGAGTCGTTTGGCATGATCTTGTACAATATTGTATAGACCATGATTTAGCCGGCATTGAAAACCTGGCGTTGATACCTGGGTGTACTGGTGCAGCTCCCATTCAGAATATTGGAGCCTATGGTGTGGAGCTGAAAGATGTTTTTCATGCATTGGAGGCACTGCATCTGGCTACGGGCGAACTGGTCAGCTTTACCGAAACAGCCTGTCAGTTTGGCTATCGCGAAAGTATATTCAAGCAACAGCACAAAGGGGCTTTCGTCATCACATCGGTTACGTTGAAATTATTGAAAACACCAGTGTTCCGAACAGGCTATGGGGCTATTCAAAAAGAACTGGAAACTATGCAGGTAAATGAGCTGTCCATCAAAGCGGTTGCGAGAGCAGTGATGAATATCCGTCAGAGCAAACTGCCTGATCCACGGTTGATCGGAAATGCCGGCAGCTTCTTCAAAAATCCAGAAATCAGTGAATCTGATTATGCTCGTTTGATAGCGGAATGGCCGGATATCGTTGCATATCCAACCCCCAACCAAACCGTCAAACTAGCGGCCGGTTGGCTGATTGAACAGGCGGGCTGGAAAGGGTTTCGGGAGGGCGATGCAGGGGTTCATGAAAAGCAGGCCCTTGTGCTTGTCAATTATGGTACGGCCAGCGGCCTGGATATTCTTGCACTGAGTCATAAAATACAAGCGTCTGTTCATAAGCGCTTCGGCATCCAGCTTGAGCGTGAAGTGAATGTATTATAAACGAGAAAGCCGGTTTTAACCGGCTTTCTGATTGAGAATTATTGTCTTTTCAAAATTATCTATTGGTTTTCATCTGCTCCATGATTTGTAAACAAGACATCCAATCTCGTGCAAAACCTTGTTGATGTTTGGTGAGGTTGTTTTCCAAACCATTGAGACAAGCATACAGATTGCCGGATAACTCATCCAAACTCATCGGATCACCAAGCGACAAATAATAGGCATGTTGTTGTTTGAGGTCTTTTTCAAGTTGTTTCTTGATTCGGTTACCGATTTCTTTTTCGCCACATTGAAACGCCACATCCATCAGCACTTTAGAGATGTTGTTATGATCAGCACCTCGCCCGGAGGTCATGCCATAGGACATATTACCATCACTGATTCCTTTATCGATGGTCTGTATTAATTGGCGAGCCAGTTGAAAGTTACGGGCAGAATCAACTTTATAATCACGGCCGGTGATGGAGGCATTTTTGGCCATATTGGCTGCTTCATCACACAAGTATTTTGCCGTCAGTGCATAGGTCTGACGAATCATCAGCAAGTGACCACGATTCACTTCATCAAAATAAACACCCGGGATTGAGGCATTTCCGAATTTAAAGGTGTTCAGGAGCAATGAAACGGTTCGCTCTTTGTTGATACCCGACGTTCTGTATGGTACCAGTCGTTTGCACATACCTTCAATTTCGAGGTATTTATCAAGGCCTATTTCATCGAGCTCGTCCGAACTGCTTGTGAAATAAATGGGACGCTTCCAGTTATTGGTTGCCAGCATGCTCAAAATTGCCAAACTATTTTTATAAATATAATTTGCTTTTAAATCCAAATTAAGCCGAATCATAATAGGCAGATTCCTTTGATAGGTTGAATCTTTCATGATTGCCATGCTGTCAACCGGAATAGAAACCTTTTTTGTTGGAATGACATTAAGGTTGCTTTGTGGGTCAAGGAAATTAGCGTTGTCGGATGCGGTGTATTTTGTTAAAACCTCGTATAGGTCATAATAGGTGTCTGCATCATAACCTTGGCTGGGTGTGATGGCAATGGCGGAACGTTTATTTCCGTCAACTTGCTCTTCCGTAAAAATCATATCCAAGGGATCACTGTTGTTGATTTTGTAGCGTAATTGATTGAAATACCAGTCTGAAGACAGTAGTGCATAGTTGATCACACGGACATCTTTTCGAATTCCCTCCACTTCCTGTGCATACCAAAGTGGGTAAGTGTCATTGTCGCCAAAGGAGAAAAGAATAGCATTAGGAGCGCAACTCTCCAAATAATCAATGGCCAAATCACGGGCGATTGTTTTCTTACTTCGGTCGTGGTCATCCCATTCTTCCGATGCCATCAAAACAGGAACCGCCAGGGTGCAGATGGCGCCTGCGGCGAGTGCCGAAGTCCATTCGTTTTGAATGATTTTTTGAAGTAGTTCTGATACGAATAAAACACCGAGACCGATCCATATGGCAAATGCGTAAAAAGAACCTACGTAAGCATAGTCCCGCTCTCTGGGTTGCATGCCGGCTTGATTCAGGTAGATAACAATTGCAATGCCTGTGAAGAAGAACAACAGGGTTGTAATCGTAAAATCTTTTCTGTTTTTGGTAAATTGAAAAATTATACCCAGGATACCCAAAATCAGCGGAAGAAAATATAGCTTATTTTCTGCTTTATTGTTTTTGGAAATAGAGTCGGGAAGTTTAGACTGATCACCATACAGGGTATTATCGATGAACGGTATACCGCTGATGAAGTTGCCGTCCCGGATATTGCCAAACCCTTGCAGGTCGTTTTGTTTTCCGGCAAAATTCCACAAGAAATAACGCATATACATAACCCCCATCTGATAGCCCATAAAATACCGGATGTTATGGTAGAATGTTGGATCCTCGCCTTCTTCCAATCCGCCAAACTGGCGATAGAGATAGTGCGAGTTTCGTTCGTTTCTGAATTCGTACATGCGAGGAAAGAGGGTGGTATTGGTTGCCCCGGCGTAGTTATATCCACCTGTAGTGCCTTGTTCGTTGTATTGGTTTTTCCCTTTTGACCACATTTTACTTCCTTCGATCGTGGGGGGTTCTTCATCAAAATAATTGCCCACAACTATAGGCCAGTCGCCGTATTGTTCGCGACCAAGGTAACTGACCAGTGTAGCCGGATTATCCACGTTGTTCATATCCACAGATACATCAGCATTGCTGCGGATCATGGTTGTGATGTACGAGAAGAATCCAAGCAACATAAAAGCAAAGCTCCAGGCGCCCAATCGGAGGAAATTCCAGTTTTGGCGCTGCGCAATCCGAAGTGCCAGAAAAAGGACACCCGCAATCAAGCAGAAAAAGAAGGCAAATCCAGAGAAGAACGATAATCCAAAGTCATTCACAAAAAGAATGTCCATGTTGCCAGCTCCTTTGATGCTCCATTGCACCACGGCTTTTTGCACCACGCCGGTAATTACACAGCCCAGCACGAAGGCAATCAAGAATCCTCTGAAACTAAATTGATATCGCTTGAAATAGTAAATGATTACGATGGCAGGTATCGTCAACAGGTTGAGTAAGTGAACACCGATCGATAGTCCCATCAGATAGAAAATGAAAATCAGCCAGCGATCGGCTCCGGTAAATTGGCCGGTTATGCCAGCAGCACGTTCTTTGTCAACGGCCTGTTCCCATTTCACAGCAGCCCAAAAAACAAGCGCGGTAAAAAAGGAGGAGAGGGCATACACTTCGCCTTCTACTGCACTGAACCAGAAGGAATCAGAGAATGTATAAGCCAGTGCACCAATGGCACCGGCAGCCATAATATTGAGGGTTTTAGCAAACGTTAATTCAGCGTCATTTGGCGCAATAATTTTTTTTGCAAAATGTGTAATCGTCCAGAAAAGAAACAAAATGGTGAAGGAGCTGGCCAGGGCACTCATGGCATTTAAGCCAACGGCCGCTTTTTCAGGCCCGAAAGGAATCATGAACAGTCGTCCGATTAAAACGAAAAGCGGTGCGCCCGGTGGATGTGGGTTCTGAATTTTGTAAGCACAGGAAGCAAATTCGCCACAGTCCCACAGGTTACCGGTGGCTTCCATGGTTAGCAGATAAACAGCGGTAGCTATTAAAAATACAGCCCAACCAACCAGATTGTTCGTTTTATTGTAATGCATAAGTAGAGGGTCAAATATGGAAGCAAATATACTCATGTTTGCCCTTTTTTGAACAGCCGGTGTCGTGCGTATGTCAACGAATTCCCCGACTTTTACACACATTTCAAAAAGGTCAAATTTTCTCTTTGATAAAGAAGGCATTCATACAATTGCACGTAGCTGTATTTATTGCGGGTTTTACGGCTATTCTGGGTAAATGGATCCAGTTGCATGAGGCCTGGTTGGTTATTTACCGACTGTTTTTTTCGGTGATTGTCATTGCGGGTTGGATCACATTTCAAAAACAATGGAATCGTGTTCCTTCGAATGAGCTTTTTAAAATTGCTGGCGTGGGGTTTATCCTGGCCTTGCATTGGCTGACATTTTATGCCGCGGTGAAATACGGAAGTGCCTCGGTGGCGGTTGTTTGTATTGCGGCATCCGGTTTTTTTTCGGCCTTACTGGAACCCTTTTTTTTCAAAGTGCGTATACAGTGGATGGATTTGGCCCTTGGATTCGTTTCGCTCGTTGGAATTGGTGTTTTATTCAATTTTCATCCGCAGCACCGTATAGGCATTGCCTTTGGTCTTTTTTCGGCATTCGGGAGTGCGCTATTTCCTATTTTCAACAAGCGCCTGTTGGAGAAAACGGAGCCAGTGCTTCTCACGTTTTATGAATTCCTTGGTGGCGGTATGTTGTTGCTCTTGCTTATGCCAATCTATGGAATGCTTTTTCCGGCAACGCACTATTGGCCAATTGCGACCGATTGGCTATGGCTCATGCTGCTGGTACTAGTTTGCACCGTTTGGGCTTTCAAATTGCAATTGGATGCACTTAAGCATTTATCGCCCTTTACAGTTAACCTGATGTATAATCTGGAGCCGGTGTATGGCGTAGCGCTGGCTTTCTTTTTATTGAATGAAACCCATCTGTTTAACTGGCAATTTTACATCGGATTGTTGCTGGTGTTATGCTCCATGGGTGTTCAGCTTTGGCGCGTTGTTAGACGCAATATAATATCCCAGTCAATAGATAAGATCTCTGTTTGAAAAACAGTATTTTAGCCGATCATGTTTGCTATTGTTGATATTGAAACAACCGGAGGTATTCCGGAACAGTCCGGGATAACCGAAATCGCGATTATTTGTCATGATGGACAAGCAATCACGAGTGAGTATCACACACTCATCAATCCCGAGCAAAAAATACCGTCGTTTATCACCAGAATAACCGGGATCAATAACGCCATGGTGGCTCATGCGCCCGTGTTTTCAGAAGTGGCCGCCGATCTTTTTTCAAAACTGGATGGTCTGGCTTTTGTAGCGCACAATGTTCATTTCGATCACGGTTTTATCCGGTACCATCTTCAAAAAAACGGTTACCAATGGCAGCCGCCGTTGTTTTGCACGGTACAAATGGGACGACGCTTTTTACCCGGACATGCTTCGTATAGTTTGGGAAAAATTTGCGCCAGTTTAGGAATAACACTCGAAGACAGGCATCGGGCAATGGGTGATGCCCAAGCAACCGTTCGCTTGTTTGAACGTATTCTGTCCTCGGGAGGCCGTACATTTATTGATCAACAATTGCGAAAAAAGGGTTTTACGCCTAAATAAAATTACAAATAGCTAAATCCGCAGATCAGGAGGGGAATTCGATCGTTGCTTGAATATTTCGGTCTAAAATAGCTTCGCACTGTGGCTTCAGTTTCTCGAAGCTGTCTTTTTTTACAGCATATTTTCCGCAGGTATGAATCAGCAAGGCGCATTGTTCCGCCTGCTCCTGATTGTGACCACAGATGTCAACCAGGGTTTCAATGACCCAGTCGAAGGTGTTAACATCATCATTCCATACGAGCAGCTGACAAGGCGTTTCAATGGATTCATCCACGAGAACATCCTCCGACTGTCGGGTGTCAGGATTGTATGTAGGGTTCCTTTCCATGGTCAATTAAAGATAAAACAAAGATTGGGATTAAAAGTTTGGCAAGAATTCTTTTCAACATTATCTTTGCCCTCCAATTCTGGGAGCATAGCTCAGTTGGTTTAGAGCATCTGCCTTACAAGCAGAGGGTCCGCGGTTCGAACCCGTGTGCTCCCACAACGAAACCTCACTCAACAAACGAGTGAGGTTTTTTATTGTTTGTATACGGTAAATGTTTTGAGATCGGAGAAGTGCGGTCGATACTACAAGGGTCAGACGAATGACCTGGATAGGCGGCTGCGGAAACACAACAACGGCGAAGATCAGTCCACGGCGCCGTATGTTCCCTGGAAGCTGGTTTTTAGTGTGGAAGTTGCGTCGAGATCGGCGGCTTTGATACTGGAGCGGAAGCTCAAGAACATGACAAGCCGGAAGAAGATGGATGTCTTTTTGGAAAAGCATGGGAACAAGGAGGAGGGTGGCAGCGGTCCGGACACTACGTCTTTGACGTAGGTTTGGATGCAGACCGTAGTGTCTGCATCCGAACCTGATCCCATTCCATATTTAGAAGCAGGGTAAAGTATAGAAACGGAGCTTATTTCTTTTTGTTTCTCGCTCTTAAAACAAATCTTAAATTAAATCAAGAAATTAATTAAAATAATCACCATCCATGGGTGGTCACTCCTTTTTTTCGTTTTAAAAACAGGAGCTTTTTATTTTCGTAGTAATCAATCTCACCCGTCGCGTTCAGGTTGGGCATGAACTGGCAGGCATGGGTCAATGAAAAGAGATTGTCATTGATGTGTTGAGTAAAATCACTTGGAAAGGCCCAGAGTAAACGACTAAACGCGTAGGTCGTTTCGAAGCCACGCATGGCGAATTCATCGGGTGATCCTTTGTATAGTTCATCATAACGAATACTCATATTCTTGCAAATGCTGTCTCGGTTGCTCGCATGATAAGAAGCGGTGAAATGAACGGTTGGTTCGTTTTTTAAAACAGGCGCTTTGCTGCCGAAAACGCTAAAGTTCTCCCAGTTTGGCATGCCAATCAGAAAAACGTTATAAGCGGCCGGTAAATTGCCAAGGTAAGTAACCAGTTTGGTAACATATTTCTCATCCATACTCCCTACAAAAACAACATTGGCCGATCGGCTGCTGTCGAGCGAGGCATTCAAGGCAACAAAATTGCTGTCCAACCGAAGGGTTTTGATAGTCAATAAAGGACTGGCATCTTGTTTGGCATAAGTGTTGATATATTGCTCAATCCGGTCTTCTTGACTACCGGCCTTGCGTACATGAAGGATGGGCAGGTTGCTGTTGTTTTGCAGGTGATAACTAAGCACCGATTCGCAGTGGGTACGTAGCGTTGAGTTGGCAATAAAGAGAAACGGGTTCTTGATTATGCCGCCATCATTGGGGTACGTGGCGGATATGAATGGAATTTGGTGGGATCTGCTGTATGTGGCTAACGTAGTAAAATCTTTTTCACGAACGGAGCCGATTATTAGTTGTAGTCCTAGTGTATCCAATGCACCATGTTGAATCAGCGTGGTGAGTGAGGCGCTATCTGCTTTTGTGTCAAAAAAGAACGCTTCGGTACGAAAACTAGCAGAAGGATATTGCTTTAATGCCATTAGGCTGCCTTGAACAAACGACAACCCCTGGAGTGTATACGTTGGAAACTGCTCGCGGGCATAATTGTATTTTCCTGCCGGAAAGGCGGAGTCGAGGTATAAGGGGGCAAAAACGCCAATTTTTACAACGGGCAACGGGGTGGGGCCATCCGTCAATACCTGTGCCTGCGCGTTCGGCAAAAGAACCCCTAGAATAAATAAAAAAAGAACAAGTATTCGGTAAACCGGCTGACACATAAAAATCAAATAATTCGTGTAAAGATATTTAATTATCAAAGAATATGTTTAGAATTCTGATTTCATTGACATTGGATAT
>JBJTXG010000293.1:0-3646 GCA_046082125.1 Ferruginibacter sp.
ATTGGCCATCAATAGCGCATTGGGGTTGGCCAGTCCAATGTCTTCACTTGCAAAAATGATCATACGTCGTGCGATGAATCGCAATTCCTCGCCGCCTTCAATCATCCGGGCTAGCCAGTAAACGGCCGCATTGGGATCGGAGCCACGCATACTCTTGATGAATGCGGAAATGATATCATAATGCTGTTCTCCTTTTTTATCATAGAGGGCTATGCGCTGCTGCGCAATGTGTACAGTTCGTTCGTTGGTAATGGTACCACCCGCAGGTGTGTGGGCGCAAACCAGTTCCAGCAGGTTGAGTAATTTACGGGCATCGCCGCCCGAAAGGCGGATCAACGCTTCGGTTTCGGCAAGGGTAATCTGTTGTGCGGCCAGCGTGGAATCCTGTTCCAACGCCCGATGCATCAAGGTGATCAGCTCCGCGGCTTCTAATGGTTTGAGAATGAACACTTGACAACGGCTCAGCAAAGCGCTGTTGACTTCAAACGATGGGTTCTCGGTCGTAGCCCCGATCAGGGTGATAATGCCTTTCTCAACCGCACCCAGTAATGCATCTTGTTGCGATTTATTAAATCGGTGAATTTCATCGATGAATAAAATAGATCCGGACTGGTGCGTAGCATGTTCAATGACTTCGCGGATATCCTTCACGCCGGACGAAATAGCTGATAGCTGAAAAAACGGAAGTCGCAATTCGTTGGCCAGGATGCCGGCCAGGGTGGTTTTCCCAACACCTGGCGGTCCCCATAAAATCATGGAGGGTAGTTTACCGGAGCCCAGGGCGGTGCGGATGATACTATCCGAACCGGTCAGGTGTGCCTGTCCCTGCACATCGTCCAGAGTCATTGGACGCATTCGTTCGGCGAGGGGCGGTACGTGCATAATCAGGGCGTATCGGGTTTTAGTTGTAGTTCTTTATATTGTTTTTCATCGATGGCGGATGGGGCATCAATCATCACATCCCGGCCACTGTTGTTTTTAGGAAATGCGATAAAATCACGGATGCTTTCACTGCCACCGAGTAAAGCGCAGAGTCGGTCGAAGCCAAATGCAATACCGCCGTGTGGCGGTGCGCCATATTCAAACGCACCCAGTAGAAAACCGAATTTATGTTGTTGTTCGGCATCATCCATGCCCAGGGCTTCAAACATTTTTTGCTGAAGTTCTTTTTGATAGATGCGGATGCTGCCACCCCCAATTTCATTTCCGTTTAGTACCATATCGTACGCATTCGCCTTGATGCCAGCATACGGATGTTTCAAGTAAGCGGCCGCATCATCAATCTGCGGGTTGTTTGAGATCATGAGATCGATGTCGGATGGCTTCGGTGCTGTGAACGGATGGTGTCTTGCCACCCAGCGATTATCTTCTTCTGCGTATTCAAACAAGGGGAAGTCAACCACCCACAACAATTTGAATGTTTCCGGATTGCGAAGACCTAATTGAGTAGCCAGATGCAGGCGCAGTTCACTGGCTGCTTTTCGGGTGCGTTCTTCGGCACCGGCTACGATCAAGATCAAATCGCCTGGTTGCGCATTAGCTGTTTCGGCGATGGTACGGAGTTTATCCTGATCGAAAAATTTATCGACACTGCTCTTGAAGGTTCCGTCGGAGTTATAACGAATAGTGACCAATCCGTTCATACCAATCTGTGGTCGTTTAACCCACTCCGTTAGTTCGTCGGTTTGTTTGCGGGAATATTCCGAACAGCCTGGTGCGGTTACCGCAATTACGGTTTCGGCATCATCAAATACCTTGAAGCCGGCATTGGCGATCAACGAAATTTGATTGGGCTTGCCAATAAAACAGTGAGTTGGGAATTTGAGGTTGCAAAGCCGCATATCGAAACGAATGTCGGGCTTATCATTCCCGTAGGTCCACATCGCTTCTTCCCAGGTCATGCGTTCAATGGGTTCGGTGTAGGCGATTTGTTTCACATCCTGAAAGATCTGTCGGATCATGCCTTCAAACATATGCAGGATGTCTTCTTGTTCCACAAAGGCCATCTCGCAATCGATTTGAGTGAATTCCGGCTGTCGGTCGGCCCGGAGGTCTTCATCGCGGAAGCACTTGACAATCTGGTAATAACGGTCGTACCCACTCACCATCAATAATTGCTTGAATGTTTGTGGCGATTGGGGTAACGCATAGAATTGTCCGGGATGCATCCGGCTGGGCACGACGAAGTCGCGGGCGCCTTCCGGCGTCGATTTGATCAGAAAAGGCGTTTCAATATCCATGAAGCCTTGTTCATGCAGGTAGTTGCGCGCACTGCGGCCAACGGCATATCGTAGTTCGAGGTTTTTTCGTACAACTGCCCGGCGAAGATCCAGGTAACGGTAGCGCATGCGCAGGTCTTCACCGCCATCGGTATCATCTTGAATGGTGAATGGGGGTGTAGAGGCGCTGTTGAGAATTTGATAGTTGGATACCAGGATTTCAATATCGCCGGTGGACAGTTGTGGGTTTTTGTTGGTTCGTTCCCGAACGGTGCCCGTAGCCTGAACGACAAACTCACGACCGATTGGATGAGCTTCGAGTTGCGCATTCAGCGATTCGGCAAAAATCAATTGCGTGATACCATACCGATCGCGTAAATCCAGGAATGTAATACCACCGAATTTTCGGACGGTTTGTACCCAACCGGCCAGGGTAACCGACCGGCCAACATGGTCCATTCTCAATTCACCGCAGGTTTGTGTTCTGTACATGCCAAGTAGTTAAGGGCTCAAAATTAAAACATCAGCACCCAACCCCGAAATATAGAATGCAATTGCCGCTAAAAAAACAAGGATGATCAGTGGTGAATCCATTTTGTAACCCATTGGGCCACACGTTCGCCATCCATGGCGGCACTCATAATGCCTCCGGCATAACCCGCGCCCTCTCCGCAGGGGAACAGATTAAGCGTATCCGGGTGATGGCCATGCTCCGGATCCCGCGGTATTCGTACGGGGCTCGAGGTACGACTTTCGGTGGCCACTAAAACAGCCTCATGGGTATAATAACCGTTGAGTTTTTTTCCAAGCCGTTTCAATCCAACCGCGAGGTTTGAGGTGATAAATGCGGGTAAAACATCGTACAGGTTTGCCGGTTCAACTCCACGAACGTAGGAAGTAGCTGGCAAGGTGGTGCTTGCTCGTTTTTCGCAGAAATCCGTAAGCCGTTGGGCTGGTGCCTGAAATCGGCCTCCCCCAGACAAATAGGCCTGTTGCTCAATGGCATGCTGGAAATGTAGAAATACAAAGGGGTCGCTCTCGTTGGGGTCTCTATTCAGGTATTGGCAGGCATCGGCAAGTGTTACCGGAACAACCATGCCACTATTGGCGTAAGGGTTATTTCGTTTCGACGGACTCCATCCGTTTATCACCAGCGATCCCGGTTCGGTAGAGGCCGTTGCCATAATACCACCCGGACACATACAAAACGAGAACAGTGATCGATCAACGGCCTGTTGCACAACGCCATACGAAGCAGGAGGTAAGTGGGGATTATCGCACTGGCCATGGTATTGAATGCGGTTAATGAGCGCTTGCGGATGCTCAATGCGTACACCGAGGGCAAACGGTTTGGCTTCGACGCGGATACCTTGTGCATGCAGGAGCGTAAACACATCGCGCGCCGAATGGCCGGTGGCCAGGATGAT
>JBJTXG010000294.1:0-3727 GCA_046082125.1 Ferruginibacter sp.
GATATTGGTTTCTGCAGCAGAGGGAGGCGCATCAAAATCCTTCTTACAGGATTGGATCATCACGATGGATGCAAGGACCAACGCGAAACAGGCTGTTTTTTTGCAAATGCTATTCATGTGTTGAAATTTATCGTTTTAAAAAGTTGTATTAGAGTGTTAGAATCGAAGTCCCATGCTGGCGAAAAAGTTTATGCCGTAGTTGAAAAACCGACGATCCGGAAACTTGTTAATATCACGTTCGGCAAAGTCAAAACGAAGTTGCTCGAAGCCGCCGGAAACTATATCCTGATTATTTAATAAATTATTAATACCAACATTAAAGACAAGGAATGTTCGCTTGCCCATGCCCTTGAAGCGGTTATTCATCAGCCAAGAATAACCGGCAAACACATCCACCGTATATTGCGATGGCAGTTTGGTTTGCTCAATGATATCTGACCAGAGTTTAGTACCTGGCTCGAGTCCATTTACGGCAGACTGTGTCCGACGTACCGGATTGAAATCCATATACATCTGGTCAAAGAAGTTCACATTGACATTGAGGAACCAAAATTTGGGTGAGCGGTAATCAAAACCAAGCGTGAAGGCTTGTTGTGGTGTGGGCACATAAAAGTTTTTGGAATACACGGTCACGTCTCTGTCCAGTACGACCTCACTATTATCTACCGTAACAGTTGCATTTTGACGGGTATTAAAATAGTAGCGCCCAACAGCCGCTGCGGCAACGACACTCAATCCTTTGTACAATTTGGCTTCAGCGCCAAATTCAGCACCGTAATGCACTTTGCCTATATTACTAATAGCGTAGTTGACAAAATTTCGGTATTCATCGTGGTAGAAAGTAAGTACGTTTAATTGATTAGCAAATTGAGTATAGTAACCCGTTGCCCGCAATTTGACGCGTGGGGCATTTAGAACATACCCTCCTTCGAGCGACTGTACCTCTTCCGAAGTAATTTTGTCCTGCACAAAATCGCGGAAACGAGGAGCGATGAATGCGTTTTCAAAAAACGGCGCGCGAGTCATCACGGCTGCGTTCAGGAACATATAATTACGTCCGTTGATTTTGTATGTCAAACCGGTTTTGAGCGCGGCATTCAGGAAATGATATGATTTTGATTTACCCAATGAATTGTTTTGAAACAATCCGTTTTGTACATACCCATAACGGTAAAAATTCGTGTAAGAATGTTCGGTGGCCACAAACAGGTCGAATTTCTTGAATTTGAAAACTGTTTGCATCCAGGCGGCGGCTCGTTGTATTCGGATATCATAATCGAATCCGAATTTATCCCCTTTACGTAATATCCGGTTGGGTTGATTAATATTGTTCTGACCAGCAAGTGGATTAGTTGGAAAAAAGCGCTCAGCAAACTGATTAATGTCAACGTAGAAGTCGCCTCCCAGCAGATCATTCACCCGCTTGAAATAATTATTTGTCTGGGATTGCACGTTAATTCCGGCAGTAAAAATCACATTCTCACGCAGGGTTGTATTGAGTGTAGTGGCTACATTCACCCGACGTGTGTTGATTACCCGGTCTTCCAGAATATAACGTGAGCGTCTGCCGGACACATTATTTCCGGCGATACCATTGACGTCACGAATGGTTTCATACGAACCGTAATTAACATTGTACAAGTTGTCCCAATTAATCTGACGTTTGTTTACGTCGTTTTTTAGGATGTTGTACACCTGATCTCTAAACGACGGATCTTGTTGAAAACTGGGAAGATAGCGGTAGTAATCCGGACGAGGATCGGCCGCATTGTACCAGTCCAATCCACTCACGCTTCGCTCACCGGCCATGACCGAAACCGAACTGATCAATGATGTATTTTCCGTGGGCTTCCACTCATGTGTCAATATGCCGAAAGGCTGAAAGGATTTAGCGACGCTCGCGTTCCGTTTAACGCCGTTTTGATAACCCCAATAGGGATTGTAAAAATTAGTACCGGATAATTCCCGCATTTCCTGCACGGAAGCGCCCTGACGACCGCTCTCCGTTGGCGTGGCAAACACAACGAGTGACAATAGGTTTTTACTGTTCACCCGTTTGTCGGCTGCTGCGAAAAAAGACCAGCCATCATAATACGTACCGTCGGCATAGCCTTCATCGGCCCACCGACGTGACCCGGAAAAACTGAAGGCCCATCCTTTGCTGTTCATTCCGGTGGAGTGGGTGATCATTAATCGATTGGTGTAGTTTCTGTTGGAAATCGCATAATTGATGCTGGTTTGTTTTCGCTGGAAGGAAGCCCTTGTATCGATATAGTTCAATCCGCCTAAATCACCGAAGCCATACGGCGTGGGGCGAAGTCCCATACTGTTGTCGCGATTTCGCAAGACGTCATTCAATCCTCCCCACAATCCAAATGGTGTAAATCCATTATCGAGATTTTCCATGGGTATACCGTTGATATACGTGCTAAACAAATCAGCATCGTAACCACGTATCCGAAAGCGAACCGCATTAAATTTAAAAGCAGCCGCATTGAAATAGGGATCACGTCCGGCACTCAGCACAGAAGAGACATTTTGAGTGCTTCCATCCTGACCATCATTCTCATCCAGTGAAATCACCGGAATATTATCGGTAACATCCTCCTTTAATTGTTCCAGGATGGTGGTGTCGGTTGGATTGTCTTTAGCCGGCGTTTTTTGGGCATACAATGAAAATGGTATGGACAAGAAAAGACAGCCTGCGAATACAAACCGGATGGTTGTGAAAAACATAGCAAAATTTTATGACGGACAAAGGTAGCATTCTGGCGGTTATTAGCCTATTTTATCCTTCATTTTCCAAATAACAAGCATCCCAAAATGGCCGTGACGTTCAAATAGTTACCTTTGGACGAACAAATGTAGCTAGGCCAATTATTGATTATATGAACAGAATTCAACTTATATCCGTTTTATTTCTTTTTAGTCTGAGTGCCCTCGGCCAAGAAAAAGCAAATTATAAGGTCGCCCTTGTAGGATTTTACAACCTCGAAAACCTGTACGATACAGTCAACAACCCCGCTATCGATGACGAAGAATTTTTGCCGAACAGCGACCGTCATTACAACACGGTCATTTACAAAGACAAACTGGATCGGTTAGCCGACGTCGTCTCGCAAATGGGCACTGACATCACCAAGGATGGACTAGCGCTGTTAGGCGTTGCCGAGATAGAAAATGACACAGTCCTTCGTGATCTGGCCAATACCGAAAAGCTTCGGGATCGAAAATGGAAATTTGTACATTACAACTCTCCCGACCGCCGTGGCGTGGATGTAGGCCTATTCTATCACCCAAAATATTTCAAGGTTTTGGATAGCCGGCCATTGTTCGTCTCACTTCCCTCCGACTCCAAAGATGCATTCTATACCCGTGATATTCTTTATGTCAAAGGACTACTCGATGGCGATACCGTTCACGTATTCGTGAATCACTGGCCATCACGCCGGGGCGGTGAAGAACGTTCAACACCCGCCAGAGCCGCCGCTGCCAATACTGCCAAAATCCGCATCGATTCCATCATGGCCATCAACCCGTTGGCAAAAATCATCCTGATGGGCGACCTAAATGACGATCCAAACAGTCCAAGCATCACGAATGTGCTGCAGGCCAAAGGCAATAGTAAACAAGTCAAACCAACCGAACTTTTTAACCCCTGGTACGATATGTATCAGCAGGGTCATGGCACTTCTCCCTACCAGGACGCTTGGGGACTCTTTGATCA
>JBJTXG010000295.1:0-2719 GCA_046082125.1 Ferruginibacter sp.
AACATGCGCGTCAGTGAACAGATCGATGCCTTGGAAATCATGGGCATCAACTCGCGCGCGTATTTAGTACTTCCCAAAATCGTAGCCGCGTTGGTAATGATTCCGCTTCTGGTGATTATTGCTATGGTGTTGGGTATTTGGGGTGGGCGACTGGCTGGAACCATGGCTGGAATCGTACCAGCGAATATTTACGACAAGGGCTTAGTGGAGTATTTCGTGCCCTACAATGTATACTTTGCCCTTACTAAATCCTATGTATTTGCATTCATCATCTCCAGCATTCCAGCCTATTTCGGATATCATGTTCGAGGCGGAGCACTGGAGATCGGTCGAGCTAGTACAAAAGCCGTGGTGGTAAGCTGCGTGTTGATTCTGTTCGCTGATTATGTTTTATCAGCATTACTGCTTTGACCCCATTGACTCTGATGCACAAAAGATCATTTTGGATAATAGGTGTCATACTTGTAGCGACCAATATCCTTTTGTACATAGTTCGAACGAATGGGTTCAACTACAAAGCTTACGCCAACGAGCAGGAACTTTATTCTTCTATCCAACCTGGCGAATGTCCAACGGACACCTCGGCTCTTGATATCAGTTTTACTGCCGATCAATTACAGGCCGGGCGAAAGTTGCTAGAGGATTCCATTCAAATAGATTCTTGCAAAACCGACCTGGAAAAACTGCTCAGCATTAACCACTTCTTATACGAGAAGATCTGTTTTGAACGCCCTAGCGGCAAATCCCAAAAAACATATCCAAATCCGGTATCCTATTTCTTGGCGGTACAAAAAGAGAAAGACCTTCTATTTCATTGTGGACACGCCGCTTACCTGCAAGCTTTTTTCTGTTCGGCTGTTAATATAAAAATACGAGGCATACAGCACATCCAGCGGCCGCAGGCTCACTCAACCCTTGGCTCACATACATACAATGAAGTTTGGCTTCGAGAATTGGGACAATGGGTGATTTCCGATTTTTTTCAAAACAGGTACTTGATTTATAGCCAAGAAAAATATTGGACAGCCATTGACCTGTTTGAACACGCTCGTAAAGGGGACTCTATCGAGGTGAAAATAATTGGTAGCAAATCCGGTAAAATCAGCACCTACACAAAAAAACTTTCAGACCCATACTTTACAAACGATTACTACTTGCTTTTCTACAAAGAAACAAACCCTGCCATCGTCTACTGCTGGAAAAATAAAATCAGACATTATTTATTGGGGTACAGCCATTTTAAAACCTACGACCCAATTGCGCCCAATTCTAACAACCTATATTGGATGCGTTCCGCCGTGTTCGCATTTGCCATGATTTGGTTTAGTATCTTTATCATACAACTGATCAAAACTCGACTTTGATCGAAGTCAAAAACATACAAAAATCATTTAACGGCAAGATCATCATTGAAGATGTGAATGCGGTGATGAAGGCCGGCCAGTGCAACCTGATCATCGGTGCCAGCGGCAGTGGCAAGACGGTATTGATGAAATGTATGGTTGGACTTTTCCAGCCGGAATCCGGAGAAATCTTATACGACGGCGTCTCCTTTACACAAATGAGCGAGGAGCAACGAACTGCAATCCGAAAGGACATTGGCATGCTTTTTCAAGGTTCTGCACTATTTGACAGTTTAACGGTGGAGGAAAACATCCTGTTCCCCCTCAATATGTTCTCGCAGGACTCCTTAGATCGAAAACGGGATCGAGTGAACGAAGTGCTGAATCGCGTCAATCTCCCTGGAGTACATAAAAAATATCCGGCTGAACTCAGCGGCGGCATGAAAAAACGGGTAGCATTGGCACGCGCCATCGTACTCAACCCAAAATACCTATTCTGCGATGAGCCCAATTCCGGATTAGACCCACAAACTTCGTTGGTGATCGATAAGCTGATTCGAGATATTACGGTTGAATACAACATGACCACCGTAATCAACACCCACGACATGAACAGTGTGATGGAGATCGGGCACTACATTCTCTACATGTACCAAGGGCGTAAGGAGTGGGAAGGCAGCAATAAAGAGATCATTTTCAGCAAGAACCAGCGTTTAAATGATTTCATTTTTGCCTCTGACTTCCTCAAAGACGTTAAGGACATGCGCATGTTGGAAGAGCGGGGAAAAATCAACCCCAATCGCGACATGGACGATCTCCTGAAATAGTCTCATGCCCCGGTTTGCCAAGGAGCAATTCCCCCCTAATTTTGCGGTCAATTGAAATGAACCTATGAGCATACTCGTCAATAAATCATCCAAGATCCTAGTACAGGGATTCACGGGTACGGAAGGAAGTTTCCACGCCAGTCAAATGATCGAATACGGATCCCAGGTGGTTGGTGGCGTGACCCCGGGAAAAGGCGGTAGTACGCACCTTGAACGTCCTGTATTCAACACCGTTGCCGAGGGCGTGAATGCCACCGGCGCTACTGTGAGCATCATTTTTGTACCCCCTGCGTTTGCGGCAGATGCCATCATGGAAGCCGCGGAAGCCGGCATCGAATTGGTTGTTTGCATCACGGAAGGGATACCGGTACAGGACATGGTTAAGGCGAAAAATTATTTACAGGGCAAAAACACTCGACTGATTGGACCCAACTGCCCGGGCGTCATCACCGCCGGCGAATGTAAAGTAGGCATCATGCCCGGTTTTGTGTTCGTGCCCGGTCGCATCGGGATCGTTTCCAAATCTGGCACGCTTACCTACGAAGCAGC
>JBJTXG010000296.1:0-4633 GCA_046082125.1 Ferruginibacter sp.
AATCTGCCAATAAACAACTAAGAGAAACACCGCATAGGCGAATGATCCGATTCGTAAATCATCACCCCAGTGTTTGAAGATATTTTCATACAGCCAAGAAAATGGACTGAGGTAAACAGGCTCGCCCTGATCATTGCTGAGACCGGATGTAATACGGATTAGTCCAAGTGCCCTTGGCAAAAAACCACTCAACACGAATATGAATAATGGATTCTTTCCAAACACATCAAAAAACCGACTCCAGGCACCTTTGGCCTCTCTGAATTCCAGGAGGTAAATCAGGCAGCAAATCGTCAGGGTTGCCAGTCCGGAGGTGTAGATGGTGTAGGAGCTTGTCCATATTTTTTTGTTGATGGGAAAGACTTGGTCCCACATCAATCCGGTTAGCGTAAGCAGTGTGCCAATGAAGAACAAGCGACTGAGCATTTCATAATTTTTGCCACCCTGGCGAATCCAATCTCCTACAAAATAACCGATCATCACCTGAACAATCGCAGACAACGTACTCATCAAACCTTCCGGATCTACGATGGTACCAGCTTTGTACAGATGATTTTTTCCCAATAATTGAATATCGATCGAATGGCCAAAATAACCGGTAGCGCTGTAGGGATCAGACGGGTCACCTAGTACAATGCATAATCCCCAGTACAGAATCAATAGAAAACCGCCCCAAGCCAAAGCCCAGGCTGGTTTGAAGAGATAGAGTAGCAGTGCTCCCAAAAAAAAGGTAATGCCTATTCGCTGAAGCACACCCAGCATTCGTACTTGTTCCCAGGGCTTGACGACTAGTTCATTATGTTCCCATTTTAGAAAAGGGCTCCAGCTTAAAAACAGGCCAATGAGAAGGAGGAGCAGCGCCCGTTGACCCACTTTCATCAAAAAACGGGAGGTGGACATGGCTTTGTACCGGTCCAGGGTGAATGCAAGTGCATTGCCAACGGCAAATAGAAAAAAAGGAAAAACCAGATCGGTCGGCGTACAGCCATGCCACTCAGCATGACTCAATGGAGGAAAAACATGACTCCATGAGCCGGGGTTATTTACCAAAATCATAAGAGCAACCGTTGCTCCCCGAAACACATCTAGAGAATAAAATCGTTGTTGCATTCGTTGTAAGTACCATATCTAGTATGGCACGCAATGTGTACTAAGGTAAGAAAATCAGATGGGATTGTTTACATATCCCGATTGATGTTGGGGAACTCATCAGCCCAACGAAATACACAGCTGTGTTTTGTTTGCAGTTCATCAATAAAATAAGATAGGTGCCAAAGCGATTCCGGAGATCTGAATAGAAAGTCATGAAACAGCACGACCGTATGGTTGTTATATTTTCGGCTGCTTTGACCATCTTGAACGATTTGTTGAATCATCGCGTTGACAGCCGCCGGATCGGTACTTTCTCTCTTGGTCCACTCAGCATGCCATCCCAGGAGAGCTTCATTCGAGTGAAGGGAGTCAAGGTGGGCTATTACCCCGGCACCTACACCTTTGGTCGGAAACCGGTAACCGGCCAACCGAAATGCATTTGTTCCTGGCAAGCGGGTGATGTGCGCGCCGGAAGGCATATACATTTTGTTGTTCTGGATATCGTTCCAGATTGTATCCATGTGCCGATAGTATTTTTTATAACGGCCACGGGTAATGGCATGTGTTACGGTATGGTTATAAATTTTAAAGAGCGGATTATTTTTAATATCCTCAAAGATTAACCGTTGTTTGTCGGAATGCCTGATATGACTGCCAATAATGAAGAAACTGCTTTTTATCTTTTTTTCCGCGAGCAAATTTGCCAAGGCTGGCGTTGTCGGGTATGGTCCATCATCGAAGGTAAGATACACATAGTGTGTCTGATCGGTACTGTCCAGAATATTTTGAATGATATCAGGCTCCTTTTTCGTTCCCGGATTGTCAATGTTATCAGAAACAGGCTGGTTTTTTTTCTGATCATCAGTTTACGTATCGGATTGACATCCTATCAGATACAAATTAATTAGCACGAATAAAGTAAGAAGCGTTCTCATTCGTTGTCTCTATGAATCGTTTTACCCGAAAAGGGCAAAATGTAAATCATCTACACAAGTGCCAATATATGGGTATGTTATTGTCATTCTTTCCAGCATTTTCCGTCTTTGGAAATATAAAAGACAGCGGATCCGTTGTTTACACGGGCAATGCCGTTTTTGAAATCATCTGCCTTGTCAAATTGTGGCTCAATCAATAGCTTTCCATCCTTTCCGATATACCCCCATTTGCCATTTCGCATTACAGCGGCTACACCCTCACTGAAGCTTTCCAGTTCTTCCCACTCGGTTTTAAGAATCAAGTGACCGTCTTTGTTGATTCCACCCCAGCGATCGTTTATTTTTACCCGTCCGACACCGTCTTTGAAAGCTTTTACTTTTTGAAAGGTGGTTCCAAAAATATTTTTTCCTTCTTTATTGATATAGAAGGCCTGCTTGTTAACGGAAACACCAGCCACGCCGTTACGGAAAGGGATCGCTTCATCAAATTCACCGGGTACAGCCTGTTTTCGGTTGGCATCAACGAATACGTATTTACCATTCCGCTTCAGGTAAGGATATGTGCTGCCTACGTCTTGCGATTCATTGTTGGAACATGCGTACAAGAGCACAATGCAACAAAATGAAAAAAGAAAACGATAAGTCATACCCAAAGGTTTAGTGGTTAAAAACGTGAAGGACGTTGAAAGAGATTGTTCTGACATTCAATGGAAATGCAAGTTACAGCAATTCGAAGGAAGATTATTTATGAGCATTTCTTCTTTTCAAAAAGGCAATACTTACAAAGGTTAATCCAATGAGTATCAAACCAAGAAGCGTATAAATCAAACGATGGCCTGAATTATCCCACATTGTGGTCGTGTTCCAATCGGCGGTGTTAGGCCGGACAGCCGGTACCAACCGATGGTTTGAACGTACAAAAAATTGAATATCAGCCAAATCAAGTTCATTTGCGACGATGGCTATGCTGTCCAGTAATTGTTGCTTATTGTCGGCTATGCCGAATTGCAGCTGTTTTTTATAAAACCGGATGGTGGAATCCTGTATGAGCAAGGCGGGGTAGTCGGGATATTGTTTACGCCATTGGGCCGTATCGGAAGCGATGACTACCAAACGGTATTTGGTAGCCGGTATGCGTTTTTCCAAACCGGAGTAGCTCTCCCAGATCAGCAACGGAAAGGCAATTGACTGGCCCAGCTGGACAGCAACCCATGGTTTTTTCTTTTTTCCACCGGGATGAACGCAACTGATAGTTGTTTGCTGAAAGGCGGTAGATTTTTCTCGGTGTCGGAAGAAGGCGGTCAATTGCAGGTCGCGCATATTCAGTGCATCGATGCGTCTGTTTTTTTGAGTGATGCCATCACTCCATCGGTCAAACCGCTCAAATTGGCTATTATTTTGAATAGAAAGGTCAAGGGGCACTTCTCCAAAAAAAGTACCAGACAACCGATGGGCAGGCATTGGATACCCGTTCACACAAATGCGATTGAGCGTATCGCTGGTGTTGGCGTTTAGCGTCAGCTGGTAGGGATGTTTCAGGTCAAAACAAGTTGCAAGGTGAGCGATGCTGGTCTGATGTCGGATTCGGGAAAATGCCCGCAGGTTCTCTACATGTTTTTCCCACGCAGCAACCGATTGTTTGAACGTTCTTCTGTTGAGATGACGAGGCATTTCGGGGGCAAGCCAGTCATGAAATTGAGTAATCCGTTGTTGAATCGAAGCGTCACTCAACAACGTTGCCGAGAATAGACAATATTGTTGGATAAAACGGCTGCGCAAAACTGGATGAGATAGTAATTTTCGAAGGAGAAAGGTGTTTTGAGTGGGGTTGTACCAATCGGTAGCCACCGGGCTGATTCGTTTTGCCAGAAAGTTGAGATTTGCCGCTTGAAAACCCAGATCGGCGTCATAGAAAATCCAGCGGAAGCGCCCGTCCAGATTGCCCGCGCGCCAGAATTTGATGTTACCGCGCATATCAATATTGGCTAAATATATTTGCAGGACCATGAAATTGAAGTAGTTCGTAACATCCATTCGCTTTTCAATTTCTTCTATGAAATGGGGATTGTCTGGTTCCAGATTCTTGAAATTCTGAATCATATTGCCGTAAGGAATAGAACTTCCAAACAACCGATCGCCATCAAAATGAAGTAGGTCCGTGGACGCACTGTCTGCATCATGGTTTTGTTCGAGGTAGGTCAAATCAATTTTTTCTCGAACATTGTGAATACCCCAATACTCACCATTGACAAACAGAACAGACGGCTGATAGGTCATGTGATCGATGCGCATTTCGGCGGCCAAGGATGCACAAAGCATGTCTTGAAACCGAGTCTTCATGAAATCGCTACCGGATACCCTTAATACGAGCGCGTTGAACGTGCGTATGTCTTTCAAGGGAAAAACAGCCGCTTTGAATTTCCCCGGACCATATTTTTTCTTGGCGGTAACTTTCATCGATTTCTCCGGATTGCCCCGTGTATATCCACCAAATATTTTCAGGCCACAATGTTGGTGAATAGGATTTTCCCCTTGGGATGAAAAAAACTCAAAAAACGCTGGCACTTCCATGTTTTTCCAGCAATTGCCCCAAGGAGCTTCGTTAT
>JBJTXG010000297.1:0-3255 GCA_046082125.1 Ferruginibacter sp.
GTGCCAGTGATTCACCGATTTTATTTACGGCCGTCATTGTTTCCATCATGTGCGCGGCATGCTCGGGTAACAATTGTCCGCGCTTCTGTGCGGTTGATAAAACACCCAATCCCAGCGGTTTGGTTAAAAATAGCCAGTCGCCCGATTTGGCTTCGTTGTTTTTTTTCAGGTGTATTTGTTCTACGAGACCGGTTACGGCCAGGCCGAAAAAGGGTTCGTCGCTGTCGATGGTATGTCCGCCGGCCAGCGGAATGCCTATTTCCTGACAGATCATGCGTGCGCCATCTAAAACGGCTGCGGCCGCTGTGGCCGGCAGTTGATCGATGGGCCATCCAAGCAAGGCGATTGCCATCAACGGACTTCCGCCCATTGCGTATACATCACTGATTGCGTTGGCAGCAGCCACTTTTCCGAAATCCATCGGATCGTCAACAATCGGCATAAAAAAATCAGCGGTTGATATGATGGCCCGTCCGTTTCCAATATCATACACGGCTGCATCATCATTTGACTGATTGCCTACCAGCAGTGAGGCGAAGGAGCCGGAAGGAAGGTTTGTTTTCACGATTTCCTGTAGAACAGCCGGCGCAATTTTACAGCCACATCCGGCACCGCGAGCATAGGAAGTTAATTTGATGGGTTGTTCCATATTAGTGTATTTGTGCCAACAGACTACTCGCATTTAGTGAAGCGTCTACGCGTGGCAGTGAAATCGAAGTCAGCAAAGCATTCAGATTGTCACGTTGTTGCAGACTCTTCGAATAAAGCCGATCGTAATAAGTGAGCAGGATACGAAAAGCTTCCGGGATATTATTTTCGGACAGAAAACGGAGGGTACTTTTTGTTTCATTAGGCCCTAGTCTTTTTTCAATCCGTTGCACGGCTTCCATCAGCTTGTCGGCAGGTAGTGACCCATACTGTTCGATGATATAGGCAAGTCGTTGATCGAACGGGATATCCAAAAAATAAACCGGGGCTTTCCGGATAGAATGCCAGTACGCATGTGGAATATTCAATTTTCCGATCCGTTGACTTTCATCTTCCAGCCAAACGGGTTGACCTTCTGTTGCGGCGATGGCGAGTGCCAGTTCGTTCTCAAACATTTCCTGGCTGGGCTGATCAGGCATTTGAATGCCGCCAAATGCCGATCCCTTGTGGCGGGCGATGGCTTCCAGATCGATAACGGGCAGGCCTTTTTCCTGCAAAGACTTCAGAATTCCTGATTTTCCGCTGCCTGTGTATCCGCCGAGAATGTTTACGGATACCGGCTTTTCAAATTGTTGTAAAGCCCAGTTTCGGAAGGCTTTGTAGCCTCCTTCCAGCACAAACACGTTAAACCCGTAGAGATCCAGTAACCAGGCAATGGCGCCACTGCGCATACCGCCTCGCCAGCAATGAACCAACACAGTGGCATCGGCAGAAGATTGATCACGCAGGATCTGTTCAACCGTTTCCACGATAGTTCGCATTTTGGGACCAAAATAATCCAATCCGTAGCGAATGGCGGTTTGTTTGCCCTGTTGTTTATACCGCGTGCCCACATCGGCCCGTTCAGCATCAGAAAATAACGGCAACGAGTAGGCGCCTGGGATACGGGCATGATTGTATTCACCCGGACTACGGACATCGAAGACCGGCCACTGTCGTTTCTTCAAAAAGGTAGAGAGATCTATTCGCTGAACCGCCATACATCAACGAAAGTACGGCAAATGCGGCGGGTTCGTTGCAGGCAAACGAATCAGAACGGGTTACTCCAGCGTGCGTCGGCGTATATGTTGGTACCCGACAGGGTTTTGATAAAGGCCATAACGGCGTTTACTTCCTGCGCATTCAGATTCAGTCGTTGGGGGTTTCCGCCCGGTGTGAGCCGTGGATCAAGGTTATTGTTACCCGGGGCAATGGTGATTGCTCCGTAATGACCAATGGCGGCCTGCAGGGTTTTAATAACGCCCGTATGCATCATCGGTCCATTTAGAATTCCGGAAGCATTGGTGAGATCGCGCAGTGAAGGTGTGCGGGTGTTATTCAGATCGAGTCCGGGGTTATTGATAATTCCAACGATGCCGTTGTTTCTTGTATTCGGATCGATGTCGAACTCTGGTGCACGATGACATCCGCCACAACCCAGTCCGCCGCCGATGCGGCTACCGGTTGGATCGAATTGCGGGGGCGCCAAAAACAATTGTTTGCCTTGGTTTTCCTGTTGTGTAAAATTTTGAAAGGGGGCTGCATCATTAGGAGCCAGGCTTCTGCCGGCGTCATATTTACTGTCAAAACTTTGGATACTGCGGATGAATTGAGCCAGGCATTCCTGCATGCGCGCTTCGGTAACGGTTGCATCGCCATACACAAAGCGAAACAGCTCATTGTAATAGCCGATGCCCTGTAATTTGGCTAGGAGCGAGGAGAGTCCGGGGCGTCCGTTTTGTCCGCTGAAACCCATTTCGGCATGGTCTTGAATGGGCATGGATGTTTGGGCTTCGAGTGTTGCCGCACGTTCATCCCAGAAAAATTTTCGTTCATCGCCAAAGCGTGCGTTGACCAGTCGCATACTATGTCTAGCGGTCACTCCACCTTCTACACCACCACTCACGAGGGCGGTATCACCAAAAGCAAATGACTGTTTATGGCAACTGCCACAGGCTACCGTGTTATTGATACTTAGATTTTTATCGTAAAACAACACCCGACCTAGGGTTGCCTTTGCGTTTGTGATGGGGTTATTGCCGGTGTTGTCTTTTGTGATATAAGCTGGAACCGGTTGACTAGCATAATTGAGTAGATTGTTCGGGTCGATCCGTGTGCCAAATGTTGCCCGGATGGCGGCATACGGGTCGGTTGGGGTGTTTTCTTCTTTTTTGCTGCATGCAACAAAAATGATCAGGGATGAAAAAAAGAAGGCGAAAAGCAGGTGGTTTTTTTGCATAGATGGCATTGACAACGTAAATGTTAAAAAGTTTATTCAAAGTACAGAAAAATAGCCGATTCAATGGCCTGTTAAATGTCATGCAGTCGACAACTTCTTTAACAAGAGATTACACATGCCCGGTAAAAGGTATGTATAGATTTAGGGTGCAGGTATTTCCTGCCATCCGAGTCATATCGGGGGTCATTCAAAATTACCATCTATGAAAAACAGCCATTGGTACTTCTTTTTATTGCTTCTTATAGTCATTGGATTGACTTCGTGTTATCGTCAGGGTTATGGTTGTCGGGGAAAGTCCCGAAGAATGACGGGAGAAGGCATGTTCAAGC
>JBJTXG010000298.1:0-7559 GCA_046082125.1 Ferruginibacter sp.
ACCCAAATACATCATCACCAGGAATCGGCTTGCAGCAGTTGGCCAGGGTGTATTGAATTTTATCGCTGCTTTCACCAAAAATAATCAGTTCGCCTTCCTGTTTCTTGGCTGGCTTGTGGGAAAGAGTCGACTCTGGTTTGAGGCTTTCCGGTTTTACAGGCTTGGGTGCAAAAATCCGGTCGCCCTGTACCTCGAACTCCTTTAGTTCCTTTAGTTCGACTTTTTTGATAGCGATATCATACAACAAATCCAGGGAGCTTCCGCTTTTGTAAAATAAAACAAGTTCTTCGAGGTTTGCCGTGCTCATAGAAACGTTGAGCGCGTTGAACTTTCGTTCGAGTATGGATTTTCCCAAATCGGCCACCTGACGCTTTTCTTCCTTGAGTGAATCTTTTATCTTGGCTTTGGCCTTTGACGTTATGGTAAATTGCAGCCACTCGGCATTGGGCCGTTGCTTGGCGCTGGTGATGATTTCAATCTGATCGCCACTTTTAAGCTTATGGCCAATCGGCACTAATTTATGATTGACTTTGGCGCCAATACATCGGATACCCACCGCCGTGTGTACATGAAAGGCAAAGTCTAGCGCAGACGCACCCACCGGCAGCATTTTGACATCTCCTTTGGGCGTATATACATAAATCTCTTCGGCGAGGAAGGAGCTTTTAAAATCCTGTAGAAAATCCAGTGAACTGCTTTCCTGACTGCTCAGTACTTCTCGAATCTGATTGAACCATTTATCGAAATTGCTTTCATCGTCTTTTCCTTCTTTGTATTTCCAGTGAGCCGCCAGGCCTTTCTCGGCAATCTCATTCATGCGTTTGGTACGTATCTGTATTTCCACCCACCGTCCCTGCGGACCCATCACGGTAGTGTGCAAAGCCTCGTATCCATTGCTTTTGGGGTTGCTCAGCCAGTCGCGCAATCGATCGGGTGACGGGTTATATTCGTCTGTGATGATACTGTATACCTTCCAGCAATCTTCTTTTTCTTTTTCGGGAGAGGCCTCTACAATAATCCGGATAGCAAACAGGTCGTACACTTCCTCAAAAGCCACACCTTTATTTTTGATTTTGCTCCAGATAGAATGGATGCTTTTGGGCCTGCCATAGATGTCAAAGGCTAGTCCGGCCGTTTGCAGTTTTTCCCGCAACGGTTTGATGAAGTCGTTGATAAACCGGGTTCGTTCCCGTTTGGTTTCCTGTAGTTTTTGGGCGATATACCGGTAGGTGTCCGACTCCATGTATTTCATGGCCAGATCTTCCATCTCCGACTTAATGTTGTAGAGTCCCATTCGGTGAGCCAACGGCGCATACACATATACGGTTTCCGAAGAGATTTTCAGTTGTTTCTCCCGCTTCACACTTTCGAGGGTGCGCATGTTGTGCAATCGATCAGCCAGTTTGATCAAAATCACCCGGGGATCATCGGTGAGCGTCAGTAGGATTTTTTTGAAGTTTTCGGCCTGTTGACTCACATTGTTGTCCATTACATTGTCGATCTTGGTCAATCCGTCCACAATGCGAGCGATCTCGGTTCCAAATTCCCGTTTGATGTCATCCAGGGAGATATCGGTATCTTCCACGGTATCGTGTAACAGGGCACAAATGGTACTGCGTACACCGAGCCCAATTTCTTCTACACAGATACGAGCCACGGCCAATGGGTGAAGGATGTACGGTTCGCCACTTTTCCGGCGCATGGTTTGATGCGCTTCGGCAGCCATTTCAAACGCCGTGCGCAACAGCATTTTGTCGCCGGGTTTCATATTGGCTTTCAAAACCCGCAACAAACCACGGTACTGACGGAGGATTTCCTTTTTTTCTTCTTCTTCGGTGCGATGATAGGTTGATATGGTAGCGGATGACGGCATTTCTCTACGAATGTACTTCAAATCGGCGATTTTTTTAAGCCACGAATGGGCCGGTAATAATGAAAACTCTTGTTTTTACATGTCCAATTCCCTCAAATTGACTACTTTTGCAACCCGTCAAAATCGGGCTTTCTGCGGATGTGGCGAAATTGGCAGACGCACCAGACTTAGGATCTGGCGCCGCGAGGCGTGTAGGTTCGACTCCTATCATCCGCACTTCTTTTTAATAGCAAGCCATGGCAACAGTAACCAGAGAAAACATCGGTCTTCTTTCAGACAAACTGACCGTACACGTGGATCGCGAAGACTACCTGCCTGCATTTGAACGCAAGGTCAAGGAATTCGCCAAAACAGCCAATGTGCCCGGTTTCCGGAAAGGAATGGTTCCTGCCGGGCTGGTTCGTAAAATGTATGGCGCCGCGTTGTTCCATGATGAGGTGATCCGCGCGGCCGAGAAAAAACTCTATGCCTATCTCAGTGAAGAAAAGCCGGATATTTTCGCGCAGCCGTTACCGGTAGCGGATACCGCACTACAGCTCGACCACCAGTCACCCGTCACGTACGATTTTCAATTCGAAATCGGATTAAAGCCCACCTATGACCTGCCCAACTTTTCAGCGCATAAACTTACCTGGCATAACGTAGACGCTACGGATGCCATGGTTGAAGAGGAGTTGAACCGCATGCAGATCAAGGGAGGTAAAATGACAGAACCCGAAACCATCGACTCGGACGAGAACGTACTCAATGTTACGTTCATCGAATCAGATCAAAACGGACTGGCCGTTCCCGATGGCATCAGCAAAGACAACTCACTGTTGCTGAAATATTTTGCTCCGGCCATGCAACAAAGCCTGATGGGTAAAAAAGCCGGCGACCATATCATCTTTCAATTGAATAAAACATTTGAAGCCGATAAACTGGAGATGATGCTGAAAGACCTGGGACTGGATCCAGCCGATCAACAAGCAGGTGACAAGTTTTTCAGAATGGATATCACCAAACTGGGATTGATCGAGAAACGTACACTAGATGCCGATTTTTTCAATGAAGTCTATCCCGGAAAAAGCATCGCGACCGAGGACGAGTTCCGGAAGGAACTAAAAAATGATATTCAGGCATACTGGCAATCACAATCACGTAATCAGTTTCATGATCAGATCTACCATTTGTTACTCGATCATGTAAGCATGGAGTTTCCCGAAGCGTTCCTGAAACGTTGGTTGCAAACCGGAGGCGAAAAGCCCAAAACAGCCGAAGAGGCCGAAGCAGAGTATCCTACGTTTAAAAATCAATTGAAATGGACACTGATCAGTGATCGAATCGTTCGTGAAAATAATCTAGAAGTTAATCAGGATGAAGTTCGCCAGCACCTCAAAGAGGATGTAATGCGCTATTTCGGTCAGATGGGTATGGACGGACAACTCGACTGGCTCGACAGTTACGTTGAACGCATGATGAAGGATGAAAAACAAATTGAATCAACCTATCGTAAACTCATTACGAGCAAGCTGTTCAATCATGTGGAAAGTATCGTTGGTAAAACGGAAAAGACCGTCACACCCGACGAGCTCAATGCCATGCAGCACCATCACCACTAGTCAATCCCAAAAATGATTTTATACAAACACCCGAATGGGTGTTTTTTTATGCGGAACCGTTGAGAATTTCATCGGCGTGATCGCTTACGGTAGGCTTGGTAATAATGCGTTGAATACGGCCCTCATCATCAATGAGAAAGGTGGTTCTCACCACGCCCATGTATTTTTTGCCGTAGAGCTGCTTTTCCGCCCATACACCATATTTTTCAAGGATAGTTTTATCGGTATCAGCAATCAGCGTGAAGGGTAGGTCGTACTTGTTTTCAAATTTGAGATGGGAGGCGATGGTGTCCGGACTTACACCCACAACCTCATACCCTTTGTTTTTCAGGAGGCCATAATGATCTCGGAGGTTGCAAGCTTGTTGCGTACATCCTGGGGTGTTATCTTTTGGATAGAAATATAAAATCAGCTTTTTCCCTTTAAAGCTGGACAACGTAATCGTTTTTCCATGCTGGTCTATTCCTTTGAAGGCAGGGGCTTTTTTTCCGATACGAGGGTCCATACTGCTGGTTAATTCGTGAACCGATAGGTTTTTTGTGTTTGGTTGCCGGCCAAATCAGTAACAACGACGCGAAGCAAATGTTCACCGGGCGGACATTTCTCGTCGATGCGGTAAATGAAGGCCTTCTCTTTGTCGTTGCTGCATAATATCCACTGATCATCGATGGTAGCCTGAAAATGAGCAATCGTTTCTGTATTGTCTGTTGCCTGAAAAGCAATGGTTTTTTTACCACGTACCGAGCAGCCGTCTTTGAATCCGTACAGCGCAGTTAGGGTTGGCGCTTGTTTGTCGCAGAGAAGTTCAAACGTACCAAACTCCCGAGCGGGCGCCTCATACATTCCATTGATATAAACAGTTTTTTTATACCGTGTTTTCCCTAGTGCCGTTTGTTTCATGATGATAAAGCCGGTATCTGAGAGCGGAAAAGAACCTTTCATACGTACCGGATAATAGCGATGAACCGGCACCTTATCGGTATGAATTTGACAAACCGGGTTACCATTGGCAGCTACCGATTGTTGTTGATTGAATGAAAAAGCGTCGTAGATATAGTGAGGAGGTAGCTGAATGGCAAACTGGTCGTTTCCTGCTTTATTTTCAAGCTCCGGACGAAATAATCGATTTAATGGCTCGCTCCGGGCTGTAGTCGTTGGTCCACCCGGGTAAATCGCGTTGAATGAAAGCGTAGACCGGTTGCCCTCTGTGTCAAACACTTCAATGACGAGGGGATGCGGTTTGCCGTCCGACAAATCAATGATGCCGTTGGAACTGTCAGGTGTTTTGTAAATACTGTTCACATATCCGGGTAAGCGGGATACATGTTGAAGATAACTGCCGCCACTACTTTTTGTTTTGAAGTCGATGTGTGCGTTCAGTCCGCGGGTTTCGTCGTAATGGATGCTGTCCATTTCAAAGCCGCAAACAGCTTGATTATTTTCGAGCAAGACGGCTCGGTAAATTCCGTTGGGATTGTTATTTCCGGAATAGGCATCCGTGGCCGTGATGGCAAAACTAACGCTAGGAGATCGGCTCGTAATGGTACCACCGGCTACCTGATACGTGTTGCCGGATTTATTCAATGAAAAACTGACCGGGCTTTGTTCGTACGTGCTTTTGGTGCGGTCGTACATGGCCAGTTTGGAAATGATCGGGGATACGTTGTCCGGAATGGGCAATCCAAACAGTAGCGGGTTTAAAACCAGTTCTGATCGGGTATCTCTGATTTCGAAATGCAGATGGGCACCCAACGAACCACCGGTATTGCCGCTATAAGCAATGAATTGTCCTTTTTTTACCTGAAAGCGATTGGCGGGAATCGGCAAATTCAGTTTCCACGATTGCTGTTTGTACTGCTCATCAATAACATACCGATGTAAGGCGGGCTCAAAATCATTCAGGTGTGCATACACTGTCGTGTAACCGTTGGGGTGATCGATGTAAATAGCCCGGCCAAAACCATTGGCATCAATATGAATACGGGAAATGTATCCGTCAGCAGCGGCCACGACCGGAACGTTTTCACGCTGGTCGGTCCGGCAATCTAATCCCATATGATAATGGTTGGCCCGCATTTCGCCAAAATTGGCCACAATAGCTACTTGCGCTTTCACAGGCCAGATAAAATAATCCTGTGGGTAATTTTTTTTGTGAAATAGTTGGGCTTGGGTGATGCCCGATACGAACAATAAACAAAAAAATATGCACGTACATTTTGTAAAACACGCCATCGTATACATTTTTGAATTGATAAAGACAACACGCAGGTACTGGTCGAATACAATCACGGCACCCAGATCGTATCACGAACGTATTCGCCTTCACGAACATAGTACTTGAAATAGTGGGCGCCTGATCGAACGGGAGTGAAGGTGAAATTGGTTGTCAGATTCAAAATTTGTTGTGTACAAACACAGCCCTGGTAACGGGCTTTCAATATGACTTCCGTACTGTCGTTCACCGTATACGAGTCAAAGTTGCCAAAGGAGCCACAGCCGTTTCCGGCGGCAAACTGTACCTGAAAGGTCATTGGTTGGAATAAAAGGCCATTGCTGGGACCGGAAACACCGGTTACGGGTGCCGGCGCATAGACATCGCAGGTATTATTGTTTTCCAAGCAACCCGTTGACAACAAAACGGTAAGCGATAACAGTAGAATAAAAAGCTGTTTCATGTCCCAAAAATAACACCATTCAGGCTTTCATGGTAATCTGTTGCAGAATATCATTGATCATTTCAATTTGCACTTTTTGAATTTCCAGCAATTGCTGTTGCTGATGAACAATCAGATGATCTATTTTTTCATGAAGAATCCGAATTTCCAGTTCAGACTTGAGGTTGATCATGTAGTCTTTTTTGGCTCGTTCCCGGTCTTTCTCTTCCAGTCGTCGTTGACTCATCATGATCAGCGGCGCCTGTAAGGCCGCCACGAACGATAGTAATAAATTCAACAGAATAAATGGATAGGGATCTAGTGATTGGTATTTGTTCAGAATAATCATGTTCACCACAATCCAACAGCCAATGAATAGAAAAAAAAGCACGATAAATGTCCAGCTGCCGCCGAAATGGGCTACGGAATCTGCCAGTTGCTGTCCTCGGCTGATGGCGGTGTCCTCTTCGGCATCTACTTTACTGGTGAGGGTTGTTTTTTGTGCCAGTGTTTCCAGAACGGTTTTCTCCAGTTCGGTTAGCTCACCCAGTTGCTGGGTCAGGTATTCGGAAATGTATTTTTCACGGTATTCATTCAGTTCCCGGATGGAGATATAATCTTGTTCGTTCAGCTCCCGGTGCTCTTTTTTAAGTAGCTGTAATATGGAAGGCCGGATTGACCGGATCGATACTTTTTCGTTCTCCGGAAATGGTTTGTTAGAAAGGGCGCTGTAAAAACCGTTCGGTTGGCCACATCAATACAGTATAAATTGATGGCACAAAATGTCCTGTCCAGTCAAACGACACCATGCTGTTTATTTTCCGATGAACTGATGTTGATCAGCTTTGGTTCATATATGCACGTTGGTCGGTTAATTGACGCGCCTGTAAACTGCAAATCAGAAACTCCCGGTTACCGCCTAATTTACACCCGGTTTTTCATAGGATATTGGATTTAAAGCAAGCCGGAGATTTCCATCTCAGGCTTTTTTTCTATAGAACCGATTCAAAATGGCGAAGCCAGCCAGATCTCGTTGTTCAATACGAATCACAAAATAGAAAAATCCGGCCAGCACAATCAATGCTGTTGGCACAGAAAGCCAGAGGTGACTGCCCAGCAACCGGTTTAAACCAACATGTAACAGAAATAGTAAAAGAGTGAGCACCAGGTAAGCAGTTAATTTTTTGACCGCATAGGGAACCGGGTAATGTTTTTGACCAAGTTTGTAACTCATTACCATCATCAGGAAATAACAACTGAAGGTGGCAAACGCGGCGCCCCAATAATGCCACACCGGTATGAACAATAGATTAAGCACAATCGTGACAACAGCGCCCAAAACGGTAATCCAGGCACCCAAATGGGTTTTGTCGGTCAATTTGTACCAAATACTCAAATTGTAATATACCCCTAAAAAAATATTACCCAACG
>JBJTXG010000299.1:0-5146 GCA_046082125.1 Ferruginibacter sp.
ATATATTCTGTTTTGGATATACGCGTGCGAGTGGCTTGCAGAATCCCAAAGGCAATGGAATTGAGTAAGAAAGCCGGTGTGGGTATGTTCATATTCCCAACATGATGGCCGATCGAAATTCCATCCCCCAGTCCGTCGATCAGCAGTGCGCCGGTCTCAACCGAATAATGAATCAGCGACTCATCGGTGGTTTCGGCGTCGCTGTCGCTGAGCAATATAACGGGATTGGTTACACGATGCTCCTCCAAAAAAGCCCCCATTCGGCGGATTGACTGCACGGCATTGGAATTACGTGAGCTTAGGCATAAAACCGTCGTAGCGTCCAACGAGACGGCAGCCAGCAGACGATCCAGCATCGACGTGTCATACCCTTGATGAAAACAATCGACCATCACAAACTTCATCGGAAGTGTTTCTTTCGACAAACAATCGAGGTATTGCCGGTCAGTGAATAAGGGGTATGTGTTTGATTGATCCGCTTCTTGTTTCCACTGCTCGTAGTTCAAAATAACACCCAAAGTACCTGGTAATGGAAAAGCCGGTTTCGATGGCACATATAGGTAATCGGCCGCCGCATCGGCAATGTTCCATTTATCGGTTTGAGCATCATATTGATAACCGATTGATACCAGGTCATCCGGCTGAATCTGTTTGTATTTGCTGTAATCGGCAATCACGACGGGCACCTGTTCTCCCCCGATATTATGCACCGGTATGGAGGTTCGCCGAGTATACTGAAACGGATCATGAGGCAATCGGACAAAGGCCGGCAGAATGATACTGTCTCGTTGTGGTTGGTATCGACCCACGAGATTTTTACAAACCGGAATTTCAAACTCCGGGTCTTCGGTCAGGGATACTCGAATCGTATCTCCGATTCCGTCTTCCAGCAGCGTTCCAATCCCAATGGCCGATTTGATACGTCCGTCTTCGCCATCACCGGCTTCCGTAACACCGAGATGTAATGGATAACATTCGCCAAATTCCTGCATCATGTGATGGATCAGCAACCGGTAGGCATGGACCATGACCTGCGGATTGCTGCTTTTCATGCTCAGGACAATTTGGTGAAAATCAAGCGATCGGGCGATGCGTAAAAACTCCATGGCACTTTCCACCATACCGATAGCTGTATCGCCATACCGACTCATGATACGGTCGCTCAGGCTCCCGTGATTGGTGCCAATTCGCATAGCGGTGCCGTGTGCTTTGCAGATGTCGACCAGGGGTGTAAAGCGTTCGCGGATACGTTCTATCTCCTCCAGGTATTCAGCATCCGTATATTCGAGTTGTTCAAACTTTTTCTTGTCTACATAATTACCGGGATTGATCCGCACTTTTTCCACAATGCCAGCCGCTATTTCGGCCGCATTGGGCGTGAAATGAATGTCGGCCACTAACGGGGTATGATATCCTCGTTCATGTAATGTATCCCGGATATTTTTCAGATTCTCTGCTTCTTTTTTGGAAGGAGCCGTTATACGAACCAACTCGGCTCCTGCTTCAATGCAACGAATGGTTTGAGCAACAGTTGCCTCCGTATCCATGGTGTCGGTGGTGGTCATGGTTTGAATCCGTATAGGATGATTCCCTCCGATGAGCAAACCGCCCACATTCACCACGCGGGTGGGTAGTCTACGATAGTCAACTAATGAAGCTGCATACTGTTCGATACGATCCATGAATTATTTTTTTCCTTCAAAAAAGCCGTACGATTTTAAAATTTTTCGGGTGATGTTGAGTGGCACCTCGGTCTTGGAAACTGGTTGAGCCGTCCGTGTATGTGTAACGAAAAAATATACATGCCCGTTCTCCTCGATCCAGCCGATCAGCCACTGATTTCCAGTAGCAGACATTGATGCCGACGGACTATATGCGTAACTGAGACGGTATAAGGTATTGTCCTCCCGCAGCATCAATTGCTTGACCGTGTCTTGTACGGATTTTCGGAATGGAAGCTGATTGAAGTACAGCCGCTTCATTAATCCGAGTTGTTCATCCGGAGAGATACGAAGCGATTCAATACCGGCAGACGGACTATTACTACCAATTAATTGATTGCCATAATGAATAGTGTCTATCCACTTTTTAAAAACCGGTTGCCCCATGCGGTTGATGATTTCCCGGAAATAATTTGACACATGATTGGGTAATGCCTCGCGGATATTAACCGACTTCGAAGCGGTGGTCGAAGCCAGGCTATCCACAGTCAATCCCGTTTTCGTATCAGGAACCAAACCGTTTTGGAGGGCGATCAGCGCCGTAAGCACGTCCAAGGTAGAACCTGGATTTTGGCGAATCGTATCCTGAGCCATATTATACACGGTAATCTCACCAGTGGCATTATTCAGCATGGTAAAAGTACCCGTTACGGATGCTTCTTTGAAGAACCGTTCGAGTGAATCATCTACGTTCGCTTTATGAACGGAACATGCCTCAATGAGGAAAATGGTTGCCAGGAGTAATAAAAAGGGAGTTGTGGATTTCATGCCTTGATGCAGTTGGTTTTTTATAAAAACAACGGTTGCTGTAGATTGTTTTTATTTTTTCGAACGAAGATGCTGAGCGGTTGCATCGAGTGCCTCGTAAAACGACTCGCCATACTTCCGGATAATTGGTTCTTTCAGAAAATGATAAACCGGCAGTTTCTGTTTTTTTCCAAGCTTGCAAGCTGCGCGGCAGTGATCTTCACGGGGTTCGTAATTCAGGTATTCCGTTTTCCCATCGTTACTTTTAGAAACAGTGAGCGGAAACAAATGACAGCTGATGGGCTTTTTCCAGTCCACTTTTCCATCCAGATAGGCTTGTTCAATCGCACATTTGACAATGCCTTGCTGATCGCGAAAGCCGTATACGCAAATACTGTTTCCGATGGTTGGGGTGACCCATCCAAATTCTTGGCTGTATACATACCGACCTTCCTTTTCAATCACATCGCGACTTACCGAATCAAGATACGGTAATACCGTTTCAAATACACGATCAATTTCGCCGAGCTCGGTTCGGTTTAACGGCGCTCCGGCATCGCCATCCACACAACAAGCCCCTTTACATTTTTGCAGGTCGCACAAAAACTGCTCGGTGCATACCTGATCACTCAGTAAAACGTGGTCGATCGCAATCATGCTGTAAAAGTACGACGGAAGGCTGAAGAAATGGAACGAAAACGAAACAGGAATTACTTCCAGCGAAAGGTCTGGATAAGATGGAGAATGTCCTGTTCAAAAAAACGATGAACCGGGCGCAACGAATCGGCATTGGGTGTGGCATTGAAGTACAGGGCGCCTCTAAAGAAGTGGTGGGTGGTATCGGTCAGAAAAAACTGACGAGCGGTAGCCGCATTGCCGCCTACTTTAAAGTAAACCCCATGGATACCCTGCGGATTAATGACCAAGCTGTCAAGAATGGATGTGGCCTGTACATCATTTTTATTGGTGAGTTTGAATGCGTCTTTTCGGAGGAGTTCAAACTGGTTGACACCTACCGAATCGGTGTAGCTGCCATCCACTCTTTTACGTTTATACACCACCTGATCGCCTATTCGTTTGTAACTCATGTAAAGGCAGGCATTGTATGCCGGAAATTCAACATTCAGCCAGAACTCATTTTCAGGTTTTTCACCAAAAAAACTGCTATCCGGGACGATGCGTGCATAGGTCGGGTATTCAAACGCGTACGGAAAAACAGCACTGTCAAAAACGCGATAGGTATGCTTTTCCGGTAATGCTATCTGAAAATATCCTTTTCGCTTCGGTGAATAATCGGCATTGCAAGCAGCAAGTCCATAAGTGAGTCCAAGCATCAGTAAAAAAAAGGAACGGCGGCAGGTTTCAGGGGATTTCATTCGATATGCGTGGTAATTGTATTTTTATTTTTTCAATGCGGTTGCGGGCAATTTCCAGTGGCGTGAACAAAAATCCCTTCCATGCAACCATATCGTTGATTTGCGGAAAAGAGCCAGAAATTTCGAGTAAGAGTCCGGCCAGTGAGTCACTGTCGCCGCGAATTTTATCAAAAACAGCCGGGGAAATCTCCATACGGGCACACGCATCGTTGATCATGGTTTTACCTTCGAAAACATAGGTGTATTCATCCAAGCGCTGAACAGTATTCTCCTCTTCATCAAACTCATCTTTGATGTCACCGGTAATCTCTTCCATGATATCTTCCAAAGTAAGTATACCCGATGTTCCGCCAAATTCATCCACAATAACGGCAAAGTGTACACGACGAACCCGCAGCTCCTGCAACAAGTCTTCGATGGGCTTGTATTCGTGTACGAAAAAAGCCGGGCGAATCAGAAAATGCCAGTCAAACGAATCTGACTCCTCCAGATACGGCAAAAGGTCTTTCACGTGAATGATACCGGCTATCCGATCCAGGTTTCCTTTAAACACCGGCAGGCGGGCGTAATGAAACTCCGCTGATTTGGACAACAGCTGTTTAAACGACCAGTCCACACTGACTCCGGAAACATCCAGCCGGCTGCGCATAACCTGTTTGGCCGTAATATCGCCGAACTTCCGAATGCTTTTGAGTATGCGCTTCTCTTCCACTGTCGCGTCGGATTCAGGCATGTTTTCGATGGCCAAATCCAGGCCTTCGTTGTCGTAGGCCGCTTTGACCGGAAGTACGGTTTGCTGGATTTTATCGCCCCAAGTGATCAACCGCCGGGCAGGATTGTAAAATAAACTGAAGCAGGTATCAACCAACCACGAAGCACTGGCAGCAAACCAAATCCGATGATGAGTGGCCCAAACCTTGGGTAAGAGCTCGGCAAACAAAATGAGCACAATACCCACGGCTGCGATCTTCAGCGGAAGGGGCAACGATTCATGCTGAAACAGGAGATGGTACTGCAAGAGCAGTCCAGAAATCATGATAAATGCCAGGTGCGAAAACAACGTGCCGATCTGCAAGGTGGTAAGCAGTAAACGCGGCTCTTCGGTCAAATGGATGATCCGGCGAAAGGACGGTCTTCGCTTTCGGTTAAGCAACCGCAACTCTTTTTCCGTAATCGAAAAAAAAGCGACACGACTGCCTGCCAGAAAAAAAGAAATGATGAAAAACAACACCAACAGCAAGACCAAGAGTATACTCATGCTGTTGGTCAGGGTTGTCGACAAAACAAAAAATGAATATGGAG
>JBJTXG010000300.1:0-4525 GCA_046082125.1 Ferruginibacter sp.
GTTTTTGAACGTGTAATATTTATTCATAGCGTCTTTCCCTTCCGGACAACAATCAGAGGTCCCGTCGACTTGATAGTTATTAATTACAGCAGTATAGGTGTTATTTTTACAATCAAAATTGAATGTAATTTCAGTGGAGAACATATCGGTAGTAACCAATTCAAAATGCTTGAACGTATAATTGCGGTCGTTCAAAAAACGAATCTCCCACTCGAAATCACTATACACTTCATCGTAATCTTTTAGTGTTGATTTTTCATAGGGAAGTTTAAAGGCACTGAGTCGTTTAAAGTTTGCTGTTTTATCTTTTATTCGACTATACAGCGTTTTGGATCTGGCTGATGAATAATTAGGCACCAAGGTAAACTGAGCACCTTGTTTCAATTCGATGAATTGGTCAGCTTTATCAATGAAAGCCAATGCTTTCGCAACACAGTACTGGATATCTACTTCAATGAACTGACTGTTATCAGTCACCGGTTTATGAGCAAGATTTATAAACGAAAGCGTTTTTGTTGGCACTTGTTGCCTAAATGCACCATTTAGGATTGCAATGGGTAATACACAAATCAAAAGTTTTTTCATAAACGGAGGGCTACGTTAAAATTGTAAGCCCTGTTAAATTATTTACTTTTTTTATAGTGGCGCGAAATTGATTTCTTTTTTTGTTACCAGATTAGGTCCATCAACGGTGGCCTGGTAATATGGCATTGAAATTCTTGGCCATGACTGTATCTACCAAGCATCCCAATAGCCCCAAAAACAGGCCCGAGTATTTCATTGTTAAAAAAAACCTATTCCTATGTAGTACTTCCTACGTATTAATTCGGCTCCCTGTATTTTTATAAAAACGAATCTACGGATGAATGACGCGGATCTCCTCCATCTTATAATCGCCGGCTCTATATTGCTGCTGCTTGTTATAGTTTACGAAACCTTCATTGAGCCAAGGCAAAATAAAAAGCCAGCGAATTGCGAACTACTGACTTCTAAAGCAGTGTTGATCAGGTCTATTCTCCATTTTTCCGAACCCATTTTAGCAGAAAAGAATATCGCCCATTTCCCCAGTTACAAAATCTATTATCACCCTCATAAAAAATGGGCTGGTTGCTTTTGTGCCCGGCATGTTATGATTTATATCTACCTGAAAAACAATAACAGTGTAGTGGAGCTCGTTAATACTGTACTCCACGAATTAGGCCATTATGTACAATCCAAAACGGATCCGGATTGGTTTTCCAACTATGATGATTATACCGAAGCGTTTGGCTACTATAATAACCCACTGGAAATTGACAGTCGGTCTTTTGCTGAGGAATGGACAACCCCCTGCTTATTTTATCTAAGAGATCAGAAAATAATTGATTTCCCCTAATCAATCAGCTGCTAACCCTACACGCCTGGACTGGGATTGACCACCTGTTGTTTGGACAACTGCTGAATCAAATCGACCGCCTCATCATATTGTTTGCCAAAAACAGCTTTGGGAATCAAAATCGGGAAACCATCAGGCTGTTTACTCATCACCGCTTCATTGGGATTGAGGCTGCCTGTTTGGTCAACCACTTTTTTCAGCACCCGTTCCAATCCGGCTATTTTTCCGGTAAACGATGTGCGATCTTTTAGATAGATCGCCAACACGACGTCTACCCGCAATCCGGAACCGCTTCTTGAAGTCATGGTTGTTTCTTCGATGCTGATGATTTGGTGCCAATAGACCAGGCCCGTGCTGATCCCGTTGGTGTTGGCTTGCAGACCGTCGTTATACACGGTGAAAACAACCGGATTTTTTATAGCGTTGTAAATGGAAATGATCGTTAGTGGTATGGTCATCACCAATACCATGTAGGGCAGGAATTCCATGCCTGATTGACCGTCGAGCGATTTTATATCCTCCACATATCGTGATAACACGGCCGCATGGTTGAGTCCCAAATCAAAAAAAATAAACCCCAGCAGCGACGAGAGCAGTGCACCCACTAGATACCCCAGCCTCCCTTGTTTGATTTCCAACACCGGTTCCATCGATTGAATTTTTCCTAAGGTAGGCTAAAATAGGATGACTGACCTTTTTTAATATCGCTCCCATTTCCATATAGCAGAGCGATGTGGAAGACCCCATGTCGGCCCTTTTACCGAACTTTCAGCCGAAAAAAACGAAATCGCTTGATGCTCAGCATCGTCATTATTCATTACAATGTGCCGGAGCAGCTCACTGCCTGTCTGCAATCGCTGGAAATAGCCTGCATGCAAATCCCCCATGAAATCATCGTAACAGACAATGCCTCCACCCATGGCCCCATCAACGAACTTATCATCCGCTTTCCCAAGGTTCGGTTCAAGCTGAACTCCACCAACACGGGTTTTGCGGCGGCCAACAACCAAACGGTACCACATTGTAAAGGACAATACATATTGCTGCTCAATCCCGATACTATCGTACTACCGGACACGATTAAACGCTGTCTGGCTTTTTTGAAAGAACATCCTGAAACCGGTGCGCTCGGTGTGCAAATGACCGATGAACATAATCACTTCCGGCCTGAAAGTAAACGGGGCTTTCCGGGCATTCGACATTCGCTCTGCCGGTTTGTCGGACTTCACCGCCTGTTTCCACGGTCTTCGTGGCTGGCCGGCTACTATGCCCCGCACCTGTCTGAATCAGACACCGGACCAGTGGATGTGCTCACTGGTGCCTTTCTGATGATGCCCGCCGCTGTATACCGGCAAGTGGGCGGTTTTGATACCGATTTCTTTCTGTATGGCGAAGACATCGACCTCAGCTGCCGTATTCGCCAAGCCGGATACACACTGTACTATCTTGGCGATACCCGCATCATTCACCTGAAAGGACAAAGCAGTCCCCAAAAATCAAGCAATTACATCCGGCATTTTTACGGTGCCATGGATATTTTTGTTCGGAAATACTATCCCAACCGACCCATCGCCCGAACGATCCTGCATAGCGGCATTGCCTTGGCCCGTACGTGGGCGAGGATCAAAAGCGCCTTACCTTTGTGAGCATAACTTAACGTCCATGCTTTCTCTCAATCTGTCTGATCTGAAACCGGCCGATGCGCAAAATTACCTGCAGCATGCCATCGCACCCCGTCCAATTTGTTTTGCGTCAACGATCGATAAACAAGGACAAGTCAATGTAAGTCCTTATAGCTTTTTCAATCTGTTTTCATCCAATCCACCCATCGCCGTTTTTTCTCCGGCACGGCGGGTGCGCGATAATACGACCAAACACACCCTGCAAAACATTGAGGAAACCGGTGAAGTGGTTATCAATATGGTTGATTATGCTATGGTACAGCAGATGTCATTAAGTAGCTGTGAGTATCCCAAACATGTAAATGAGTTTTTGAAAGCCGGATTAACTGAGCAGCCGGCCACTCGGGTAAAGCCTCCGATGGTCAAGGAAAGTAAAGTGAAGATGGAATGCCTCGTTCGCCAAGTCATTCCGTTGGGTCAGGAAGGTGGTGCCGGAAACCTGGTGCTCGCCGAAATCCTGGTGCTGCACATCGACCCATCCATTTTGGATGCCAACAATAAGATCGATCAAACGCTTTACGAACCCGTGGCCCGATTGGGAGGGAACTGGTACACGCGGGTTACGAAGGACAGTCTGTTTGAAGTAGAAAAACCCAATGTGAAACTGGGCATCGGATTTGATCAACTGCCTGCATCCATTCGGAATAGCGCCATCCTCACCGGAAATGATTTGGGTATGCTGGCCAACAACGATCACCTGCCCGAACCGGATCCCGCATTCAATGATGCACATGTTCGGCATATCGTTCAGTATTTTGCGTTACAACCGGATGAACTGGAAAACGAACTGCATCGATACGCACAGAACCTCCTGCGTGAACAAAAAACCGAGGCAGCCTGGCAAGTGCTGCTTACCCACACGTGATCATCGGCTTTCTGCCTGCTTTCAATTACCTTTGTGGCCTTATTGATTGAAGCATACCAGTATGAGCACACCGCATTTATCAGAACAGGAAATCATCCGTCGCGAAAAGAAAACCGAACTGGAAAAACGGGGCATCGACCCTTATCCCGCCGCCCTCTACCCCATCAATCAAACAGCGTCCCGTATTAAAAAAACCTATGTTGGCGAGGAAAATAAAGCAGCCTTTACCGACGTGTGCCTGGCCGGTCGGGTCATGAGTATCCGCGATATGGGAAAAGCGAATTTTGGCGTATTGCAGGATGAAACCGGAAAAATTCAGTTTTATATCAAACAGGATGATATTTGTCCGGGCGATGACAAATCGCTGTTTCAGCAAGTATGGAAAAAGCTGATCGATATTGGTGATTTCATTGGTATCAAAGGCTATGTTTTTACAACGAAAACGGGCGAAACCTCCGTTCATGTTACCGAATTTACCTTACTCAGCAAAGCCCTGCGGCCCATCCCCATCGTCAAAGAAAAAGACGGTGAAGCTTTTGATGAAGTCACCGATCCGGAGTTCAAATATCGCCAACGCTATGCCGATCTGATCGTGAATCCCGG
>JBJTXG010000301.1:0-8297 GCA_046082125.1 Ferruginibacter sp.
CGCCAGCCGATGAGTTGTCTAACAAATCCTTCGGTATTATTGATTGCGATTTGCTCTTCTTGTGCATAGCGAATCAGATCTTGTAAACAACGACGCGGATTCAACAGGCCGATGTTTAACATAGGCGTTAGTACACTATGATACAACGCCCATTCGTTGATGGCTATGGCGTCTTCATAATCACCGAAAAACTGAAAACGGGTTTTCAGAAAATCAAGCCACCAGGTTTCTACATCCTGTGGCTGTATTGGGTATAATGTTTCGTTGATTTCACCCGGATTGTTTGGAAATTGATGTTCAATGTAGGCTTTCGCCTCCCGGGTATACGTGTTTGATTCGGGATAGGTTATGACAGGGACAGCAGCATTTTTGGACAATCGCTTTCTGTTTTCATCATCAAACGTCCATTTTCCGCCTGTTGGCTTTTCGTTTTTATCGAGTAAAACGGCCAATCGTTTCCGTTGCCAGATATAGAACGAGGTTTGTCGACGTGTTTTTTCCTGCTGTAAAAAATCGAGGCCGGTTGTTAGCGGTGTTATGAAATTAGGGTTTTCGGTAAAGACCGGCATTATGTCGGCTTTCTCACAGGCACGAACGATCCGCTTTTTGAGTAAAAAATCGCTCGGGTCGACCATGACTATTTCCGAGATATTCTTTTTTGAAAGAGAATCGATCAGTGCTCGAACATCTGATAATGGCTGTTGACAATCGACATACGTTACGGAGTATTCCTGTTTGCGGAGGCGATCGGCAAAGGCCATCATGGAGGCCCGGTGTAACCAGAGTTTTTGTTTATGGAACGGATATTGGTTAAAATACAACCATTCTTCAATGAGATAAACCGGCCGTGTTTTATCGATCGCCGGGTGTGGATCATACAATTGATGGGGGAAGAGAAGGCTGACCGAATTCAACATGTTCTTTCAACAAAAACGAGGAACATTTGTTTTACTCAAAAACATCATGGAACAAATAAAAGGAAAGCAGATCTTACTTACGGGTGCTACGGGCGGCATCGGATTGCATACAGCCCGTTTGCTGAAACAGTCGGGCGCGCGATTGTTCATTACTGGCCGGGATCAGGAAAAACTACAGGCCATAGCCCGGGAGCTGCTGCTTGAAGACGGGTCCTATGTGGCCGCCGACCTGACTAGCGAGGCGGATGTTAACCAACTCACGGAACGCTACTTCGCGTTCAACACCGGAATAGATGCCCTTATCAATGCCTCTGGCATCGGTATCATTAAACCAATCGATCAGCTCGACGAAGCTGATTTCATACAAACAATCAACATCAATCTGATTGCACCCTTTCGGTTAATCAAGGCGTTTTTACCATCCATGAAGGAACATAAAAAGGGACTGATCGTGCACATTCCCGGGGTTCTTGGCAAAGTGCCGATGGCCGGGGCGGCAGCGTATGCAGCGGCTAAATACGGATTAGTGGGTATGTTACAAAGTATTCGAGAAGAGATCAAACGAACCGACATTCGGATTACCAATCTGATATTAGGTGGCGTCGACTCGCCGTTCTGGGATACGATTGATTTGCGTGTTCAACGAGATAAGATGATACGATCTGAAGAGGCGGCCAAAGCCATTTGGTTCTTGTGTCAGCAACCTGATTCCGGGGTCATTAGTGAAATGGTACTACAACCTTTCAATCACCAGGCGATCTGATTTATACATCAAAGCCGGTCACATCAGGATGATGCAGTAAAAATTCATTGACCGCATCATAGTTTTTATCGGGGGATGTGATGCGATACAAATAAATGGCATTGTGATTTTCTTTGGAGGATTTCATACACCGGCATCCTAATCCTTTCGATAAGCAAAGGTCTTCCAGCTGTGTCCGGAACATGATTTTTCCCTCGTCTACTCGTATTCGGTAGTCTTTGACTTTATGAAAGCGACGGATATATTGTTGCACGGGTTCCAGAATAAACAAAACGACCACCACCATACTGGTCACAACAAGGGCTACGGGATAATTGTGATTTCCGATGGCCATGCCTAATGCCGCCGTTGTCCATACCAGGGCGGCGGTTGTCAGTCCGTTTACAGAAATACCTTCTTTAAAAATAACCCCGGCGCCAATGAAACCAATGCCGGTAACGATATTGCTTGCGATTCGATCATCACTTGTACCTCCGCCCAGTTCTTTGGACAAGATGGTATACAAACAAGAGCCTACACAAATAAGAATCATGGTTCGGAAGCCGGCCGGTTTACTTCTGAATTCTCGTTCAATGCCCAGGATAGCGCCGATGATAAAAGCAAACGTTACCTGTAAAGCCTCTTCTAAATAGAGCTGAATATCCATGAGAATAAAGGTAATGTGAATTTAGTGGCATTTGAAATAATCAAATGGCTCTTTGCAGGCATTGCATTGGTATAATGCTTTGCAGGCCGTTGAGCCAAAACGACTAATCTCGCGGGTGTCGGTGGATTGGCATTGCGGACAAGGCACCATCGGGTCATCGTCGAGTAAGCTTTGTGTACGCATCGATTGGTGGGCGGTCATTCGTTGGGGAGGTGCGATACCATAAACCCGGAGTTTTTCTTTTCCGGCATCCGTCATCCAGTCGGTAGTCCAGGCCGGACTTAAGGACTGGCTCAGGTTCAGGTTTTTGATCCCGTGTTCGAGCAGGGTCATACGTATAGCTACGGCAATGGCATCCATGGCGGGGCAGCCCGAGTAGGTGGGTGTGATCACCACGTCGACGCTCTCGTTGGTAACTTGAACATCCCGCACAATACCAAGATCGAGAATAGACAAAACCGGAATTTCGGGGTCGGCTATTTGTTCAAGCCAGGTGTATATTAACTCACGATTGAGGTTTTGCATTGGTTGCCACATTATGGTAGAGAGATCGATTACCAGGTTGCGTTGGGATACGCGCGTTGCAGGTATTGCATTTCGGCTAACATGAATCCCAGGTGTTCGGTATGTTTTCCGGTCTTGCCGCCGGTTTGCATGAAACAGTCGGCAGGAAAAGACAGCGTTGCTTCTTCGAAGATTGAGGCCACGCGTGATGTCCACGGTTGTTTCAAGGCAGACATCTCCACCGGATCTCCGGCGGTGGATTCAAAAAATTCGCCGGTATAAGGCCACAAAGCTTGTATGGCTTGATTCATTCGGGTTTTGCTTTCTTCGGTTCCGTCTCCCAGCCGAATAACCCATTCGCTACTCCATTTAATATGATAGCGGATTTCTTTCAGGGATTTTTCAGCAATTGCGGCCAGGCGCTCGTCGTTACCGGCCTGCCATTTTTCAAACAACAACTCCTGATAACTTGAAAAAAGGAATTGACGAAGGATGGTATGTGCCCAATCGCCTTTTGGTAATTCACCAATCAGCAGGTTTTTAAATGCGCGTTCATCGCGATGAAAAGCCAGGCTGTCTTCGGTGTGATTGGTTCCTTCGGTTGCATTCATGATTTCGGCCGCATATTGGTAAAACAAGCGGGATTGTCCAACGAGATCCAGTGTAATGTTGGTAATGGCAATATCTTGTTCCAGCACCGGGCCATGTCCGCACCATTCGGCGTTGCGCTGAGAAAGTACCAGGCAGGTGTCGGCCATAAATAGGGCGGATGGTAAGGACGTAGCAAGCATAGTAGAATGGCTTTTATCTAACGGAACAATTACATGTGTTTCAGTTCATCCGGCAAATCGTAAAACGTCGGATGGCGATAGACCTTGTCTTCGGCGGGTGTAAAAAACATATCCGCTTCATCGGGGTTACTCGCGTGAATGTGTTTACTTTCTACCACCCAGATGCTTACGCCCTCTTGCCGGCGCGTATACACATCCCGTGCGTTTTCCACGGCCATTTGTGCATCGGCAGCATGCAGGCTGCCGGCATGTTTATGATCGAGGCCTTGTTTGCTTCGGATAAATACTTCCCAAAGTGGCCACGCGTTGGAGTTTGGCGCAACAGTGGACTGAGTGGTCTCTCCGCCGCCATCCGGAATGTCTCCGTAATAGTGTTTGCGTAACAAATTCATAAACGACATATTAAGCTGGTTGTGTTATCTCAGTAATGATATTTATCAGGCGGCTTGCTGTTTACGGGAACGCTTAGCCGCGTGTACCATAGATGCTTCGCGCACCCAAGCGCCGTCTTCGTGTGCTTTTCGACGCGCTTCGAGTCGTTGTTGATTGCACGGACCGTTGCCTTTTACCACATTCCAGAACTCGGTCCAATCGATTTCACCAAAATCATAATGCCCGCGGGCTTCATTCCATTGAAGGTCGGGATCCGGCAACGTCATGCCCAAGATTTTGATTTGTCCGACGATCATATCCACAAACTGCTGACGTAGTTCATCATTTGTTTTACGTTTGATTTTCCACTTCATGCTTTGATCGCTGTGTGTGCTTTCGCTGTCTTTCGGACCGAACATCATCAGGCTGGGCCACCACCATCGGTTGATCGCATCCTGACACATTGCTTTTTGTTCGTTGGTACCTTGACTCAGTACGAGCAGGATTTCAAAACCTTGACGCTGATGAAAACTTTCTTCTTTACAAATCCGTACCATGGCACGTGCATAGGGACCATACGACGTCCGGCAAAGCATCACCTGGTTCATGATAGCAGCACCGTCTACCAGCCAACCCACGGCTCCGATATCGGCCCAGCTCAAGGTTGGATAGTTGAAGATGGACGAATATTTTGCTTTACCGGAATGCAGATCCTCGATCATTTGATCGCGGCTCATGCCCAGGGTTTCGGCCGCCGAATACAGATAAAGTCCGTGACCGGCCTCATCCTGCACTTTGGCCAATAAAATAGCTTTGCGTTTGAGTGACGGGGCGCGGGTAATCCAGTTCCCCTCTGGCAACATGCCTACTATTTCGCTGTGGGCATGCTGGCTGATCTGCCGCAGATTCGTTTTGCGATAGGCATCTGGCATCCAGTCGCGCGGTTCGATTTTGATTTCCTGATCGATTTTATGTTGGAAAACGGTTTCGAAGTCAATCGTGTTCATAGACGTGGTTTTTGCTGGGTTAAAGATACGCGGATATCCGATAAAACTAACAACCGTTAGTATGATTTGTTTCCATTATCGTGTGTCAAAATCGATCGTGACCGACTCTGTTAGCGGGTGAGCCTGGCAGGTGAGGATAAATCCCTGGGCGACCTCCTCGGCTTCCAATGCATAATTCACATCCATAGACACCTGACCTTCAATGAGTTTGGCACGGCAGGTACAGCAGACACCTCCTTTACAGGCAAATGGGAGGTCGGCACCTTGTTGCAGTGCGGCATCGAGAATGTTTTTGCCGTCGCGAGCCAACCGAAAGGAAAACTGCCGGCCATCGAGATTGATGTGGATATTACTGAGCGGTCCTGTTTCTTCGGGGGTATTTTCCTTGTCATTTTGTTTTTGCGTTCGTTGACCGGGCGATGCGAATAATTCGAAATGGATATGGGTCTCCGGCACACCTTGGCCCATCAGGTAATCGCGTGTGGCAAAAATCATGGCTTCGGGTCCGCATACATACACCGCATCGAGGTTCTGGTAATGGATTAACTTACCGAAAGCGGCTAGTTTTTCATTGTTTATACGACCATACAAAATATCGGCATCCAATCGTTCGCGGCTCAGCACATGGATTTGTGTAAAGCGATCTACGTAGCGGTTTTTTATTTTTTCCAGTTCTTCAAAAAAGAGAATCGAGGCCCGGTCTTTACTCCCGTAAATCAGGGTAAAACGGCTATCGGGATTTGTATACAGCGTGTGTTTGATAATGGACAGAATCGGGGTGATCCCACTACCGGCTGCTATAGCCAGGTAATGCCCGCTGGTTTGGGGGTTGATATGCGACTTAAAGGTACCGGTTGGTGGCATTACGTCAAGCACATCTCCTTTTTTCAATTGTGTATTTGCGTAGGTAGAAAAAACGCCGTCTGTAATTCGTTTAATCGCTACCGTTATAGATTGTTCATAGGGCGCTTTGCAGATGGAGTATGAACGGCGGACGTCTTCTCCATTGATGATTGCACGCAGCGTCACGTTTTGGCCTTCCCGGTATTGAAAGACATTGGTTAGTTCATCCGGGATCTGAAAACAGATAGAAACCGCATCCGGTGTTTCTTGTCGGATATCCTGAATGGTCAACGCGTGAAAATGGGTAGCCATGTGTTTTTATTTAATGATGCCGTTAAAGAGATGATCAATCAATACGGTCTCCAGTTCTTTTTTGGAAACCCCGTTTTTATTTCGCTGCCAGAATTCAAGTCCGCGCACAGCCGAAAGCAGGGTGAACACAACAACCTTGGCGTTCAGGTTGCGGAGTTCCTTTTTTCGGATGCCGGATTGTACTAGGGCAATCAGTCTGTTTTCGTATAGTTTACGCTGGTGCAGAAAGTTACTTAGGAAAGGATCTTTAAGTTGTTTCCATTCATGATTAGCCACAAACACGGCGTCGTATCGATCGGTCATCATATGAACATGAAAGCGAACAATGTCTGTCAAGCGTTCTATGGCGCTTTTTCGTTGAGCCTCGGCCTGTTCGATATGCTGTATAAATGCATTGGCCACGTCGAAGCAAATAGACTGCAACAGTTCGTCTTTGGATCCGATATGGTTGTAAAGAGAGGCGGCCTCTATGTTGAGTGATTCGGCCAGCTCGCGCATAGTTGTTGCTGCAAAGCCCTTTCGCCGAAAAAGCCGGGCGGCCTTTTCCAGGATAAGACTTTTTTTGTCGGGATGACGGGCAACGCGCAATCGGGGCATAACAACCTCAAAACTAACGATTATTAGTTTTTATGTCAACGATTCGACGGAAAGAATTATTGGACCAGGGTACCTACTTTTTCGCCGGCCACTACGCGAAGAAGGTTTTCCGGTTGGTTCATATCAAAAACAATGATGGGAAGGTTGTTTTCCATACAGAGAGTAAACGCGGTCATGTCCATTACGTTCAGTTTCTGTGCGATGCAATCGGCAAAAGAAATATGTCCGTATTTGGTAGCGGTTGGGTCTTTTTCAGGATCGGCCGTGTAGATTCCGTCTACGCGTGTTCCCTTGAGGATCACGTCGGCTTTTATTTCAATGGCCCGGAGTGATCCGGCTGTATCGGTGGTGAAGTACGGGTTACCGGTACCGGCTCCAAAAATGACGACGCGACCTTTTTCGAGATGTCGGATGGCACGACGACGGATATACGGTTCGGCGATTTGATCCATATTGATGGCGCTTTGCAAACGAGTGTACACGCCAGCTTTTTCAAGGCCGCTTTGAAGAGCCATTCCATTGATTACTGTAGCTAGCATACCCATGTAGTCGCCCTGGGCCCGTTCGATACCTGTTTCTGCTTCATTCATTCCGCGATAGATGTTACCACCACCGACCACCAGGGCAACCTGAACGCCCAGTTCGGTAATTTTTTTGATGTCGGCCGCATATTGCGCGATGACGGTAGGATCGAGACCAAAACTGTTCTTGCCCATGAGGGATTCGCCGGAAAGTTTGAGTAGGATGCGTTTGTATTTTGGAAGCATGGTTGATTGGGTTGAGAGGCTTTATGATATGGAGTCAAATGTACCGAACAAAGAGAAAGATAAAAAAAACCCGGTTACAATAACCGGGCTTGATGCGTTGTTAACCTAAAGCAACTCGTTTGAACTCGGTCACCTTCAGGTCGGCCTGCACGCCTTTGAGATAGTCGGCAACGGATTTGTTACCGTCTTTCACAAAGGGTTGAGCCATTAATGTATTGTCTTTGAAGAAGCGATTCAGTTTACCCATGGCAATTTTTTCAGCCATCTCGGCGGGCTTACCTTCGGCTTTCACCAGTTCGATTGCAATTTCTTTTTCACGGGCGATTACGTCCGGAGCGATGTTTGATTCATCAACCGCGAGCGGATTCATGGCGGCGATTTGCATAGCCACGTCTTTACCGGCTTCTTCCGCGGAAGCGTTCATACCTACGAGAACACCCATGCGGTTGGCACCGTGGATGTAGCTGGCTACAAACGGCGCTTCTACACGTTCAAATTTAGAGATTTCGATTTTTTCACCGATGGCAGCCAGTTTGTCGTTGATCATGTCCGCTATTTTGGCGCCATTGATTTCAACCTGGTTAAGCTCTTCGGCTGATTTTACGTTGTGGCTCACGGCTGCGTCGGCGATGCTTTGGGCAAAAGAAACGAAATCGGCGTTCTTGCTCACGAAATCGGTTTCACAGCTAATGCAAACCACGATACCGGCTTTATGGTCGCTGGTGGTTTTAGCGATAACAACGCCTTCTTTGGCTTCGCGGTCGCTGCGTTTGGCGGC
>JBJTXG010000302.1:0-2164 GCA_046082125.1 Ferruginibacter sp.
TTTGCAGCATCGAACGATCCGTGAAGAGTTGACTGATGGCCTGCACGAATCCATCGATATCATCCATGGCAACCGTAAACCCGTTTTGTGCATCCACGGTTTCCATGATCCCCCCCGGTAACGCGGTGATTACCGGAACCAGCCCCACGCTCATGGTTTCAAGAAGTGATACTGGCGATCCTTCAAATTTGGTTGGCAATACAAACACATCCTGTTGACACATGATGTCTACCAACGAATGATAATCCGGCGGCTTGCAATAGCGCACCTCGGATTTCCATATGGCTTGAAGGTTAGTAAGCGACGGACCGTCGCCGGCCAGCGTCCATTGCACCTTGCATTGCCGGGCTTTCAGTGCTGCATCAATTGCCGGCAGATCGAATATCCCTTTCGACTCGGTCATGCGTCCTAAAAAAAATAAACGAAGCGGCTCATGCGCTGCACTGTACGTGGTATGTTGGTCCGAAATGGGCACACCATGCGGCCTGTAAAAAATATCATCGTGTCTGTTGGGCAATATCACTTTGAGTTTTTCTTCGATCACCCGGTTATGACAAATAAAAACATCCACCACATGACCATACTTGGCAGCCAGGCGCACATTATAATCATCATGTACGAGTTGGTAAACGGTTTGTTTTACGGGATGGTGATCCAACATGGCCATTTCGGTGCCATAATTAACTATGAGCGCACCAGGTTCATCGGGTATACATTGACGTAAGCGAGCCAACGTATGATAATAATGCTGGCGAGATGAAAATAAAAATGACTGCTGACGATTGACCGGATACTCAATCAGAGAAGGGGTCATCTCCCACTCCTCTTGACGTAAATGAATGACTTCCTGCCGAATACCTGATGGCGCATGCTTGATCAGATTCAGGTTCAGGGCACTCACACCACCCAGTTTATTATCGATGCAGTAGAAAATGGTCATGTACGCGTATTACCTATTTGCTGGTACCGGACAGCCACTTCGGCAATGCCCTCCTGAAAAGAAATGGAAGGCGAAAAGCCCAATGCGGTTATTTTGGTAAGGTCTGCGCGCCAGTGAAGCGGATCTCCAGCCCTAGTTTGTCCGCTGAACCGACAGGTCGGTGACGGCTGCAGCGCCTTGGTAAACGCTGTCATAGCATCGGCGATGCTTGTTTCAATACCCGAGGAGAGATTGTAGATTCCTGCTTTCATATCTCCACGCTCAAGCAAGCGTTGTGCTGCCCGGGCAAAATCCTGAATATGGATAAAGTCACGTGTTTCATGGCCGGTACCCCACAACTCGATGTCTGGCTTTCCATCGGCGTATTGCCGGTACGCATCCCAAAACAATTGTTTGTGCAAGGTGGGCCCATAAACCGAAAACGGACGGGCAATGACCACTTGAACATGATGCAGTACCGCAAATTCCTGACATAACAATTCCGATAAGCGTTTATGCCAGCCGTAGGGCGATACCGGATGCGGCGTATCGGTTTCCCGAATGGGAAGTTGCTTTGGATTTCCATATACCGCGGCACTGGATAAATGAAGCAGTTTGGTATTCAGACTGTACTGCCGAATGGCATTTAATAAGATGGCGGTATCCCGCACATTCGCATTGAAATCAAATACCGGATCTTCTACCGATTTACTCACCAATCCATTACCGCCGGCGTTCACACAATAATCGAATCGATATTGCTGAAAAAGTGCAGCCAGATCCTGATCCAGATTCCGTAATAGGTGAAAATGATAAACCTGGTCACCGGTACGCAAATCACAACCATGGACCGTCCATCCACAATCGGAAAAATAACGAACCAGTTGTCCGCCAATAAACCCAGAAGACCCGATGATTAAGATTGAATGCATATTGGCTATGGGCAATAAAGGCCGTTCCATTTTTGGTGTTTATGCAACGACTCGATAATGGCCGATGCATTCAATAAAACCGTTTCGCCTGTATCTGTTCGTATTAACGACACCCCATCAAGTGCACGTATCTTATCTGCTCCCCGTAAGGGCTGTCCATCTCCTCCCCGTTGCTCACCAAAGACACAGAACCGATATCCGGCTTCGGGCGTTAATGCTGCTAAAGGACAATGAGTCCGATGCTTTTCATGAATAAAATAAGCATTGTTACCGGCGGAGTTAGTACCAATAAAAAAATATCCTTTTTCACGGG
>JBJTXG010000303.1:0-4593 GCA_046082125.1 Ferruginibacter sp.
TGGATTTTCCGCTGGTGGTCCACAATCCGGTCAAAAACCCGTTTGTGATTCCCGGTCTGAAGAAAATGCAGATCGATCCTCAGTTAAACAGTGCCTATACTTTTGATACCTATATTGAGGGTGATTGTAACCGGGTGGCCCGTCGTGCCGGTAAAACCGTTGCCGAAAAGCCTGGAAGCACGTCATTCAATCCGCTTGTGATTTACGGGGGTGTTGGTTTGGGTAAAACCCATCTGGCTCAGGCTATCGGTAATGAAGTCAAGCGTCTTTACAGCAACAAAGTTGTGTTGTATGTCAGTTCAGAGAAATTCATCAACCAATTTATTGATCATAGTCGGAACAATGCGATCAACGATTTCATTCACTTTTACCAGATGATTGATGTGCTGATTATCGACGATGTTCAGTTTTTCAGTCGTGCTGAAAAAACCCAAGATGCGTTCTTTTCCATATTCAATCACCTGCATCAAAGTGGCAAACAACTGATTCTAACCAGTGATAAGTCACCCAAAGACCTTGAAGGTGTGCAGGAGCGGCTACTCAGTCGTTTTCGATGGGGATTAAGTGCCGATCTGCAGCTACCTGACTACGAAACCAAAATGGAAATTTTGGAGAGTAAAATGCGTCAGAACGGGTTGGAGATGCCTAAAGAGGTTGTCAAGTATATTGCTTACAATATCAATAGTAATGTGCGGGAATTGGAAGGGGTGTTGATTTCTTTGCTGGCGCAATCCTCGCTTAATCGCCGGGAGATAGATTTGGAGTTGGCCAAAAAAGTATTGCGCAATTTCGTCAAGTCATCCAGCAAAGAAATTACAATCGATACCATCCAAAAAATGGTTTGTGATTATTTTGATGTACCATACGACAAACTTTTACAAAAAACACGCAAGCGTGAAATCGTACAGGCTCGTCAGATTACGATGTACTTGTCCAAGACGTTTACTAAAAACTCACTTAAAACAATTGGAGAGCATTTTGGCGGACGCGATCATACGACGGTTATTCACAGTTGTCAGACTGTAAAAGACCTGATGGACACAGATAATCTTTTCAAGGAAAGTGTGTTGGAGTTGCAGCACAAGGTTCAGCTCGCAGCTATGTAATTGACATTCAACATCGTGTCTTTTTGGAGGATACGATGTTCCTTTATAATTTTGCCGATCCCATTCGGGATAGTGCAGGAGAGGTGCCTGAGTGGCCGAAAGGGCCGGTTTGCTAAACCGTTGTACGGGCTTAAACCTGTACCGAGGGTTCGAATCCCTCCCTCTCCGCAAACAATTAAAACCTGCGAATTTTTTCGCAGGTTTTTTCATGCCCAAGCCCGAAGAAGCTTGCTTCGATAGGGCATGGGCATGAAAAAACGGAACCGTGGAGCGGTTTGGTTTTTATTGTTTGGTTCACCCGCTTGAGATGTCCTCGCATAGCGAGGACAATCCACCCGAAGAAGCTTGCTTAGATAGTGCATGGGCATGAAAAAACAGAACCGCGGATCGGTTTGGTTTTGATTGTTTGGTTCTCACCCTGATGAAAAGCCATCTCTTTTTTAGAAAACTTCAAAAAGCAGTTAATTCATTTTGTAAAAAATTGTAGATTTGCAACCCGTTCGGGGCGTAGCGTAGCCCGGTTATCGCGCCTGGTTTGGGACCAGGAGGTCGCAAGTTCGAATCTTGCCGCCCCGACAAACAAAAAAACCTCGGCAGTATGCCGGGGTTTTGCATTTATGAGCATGGAAAGCTAACTTTCAAATGCGAATAGTTGCAAAACCAAAAGTGAGCAAAGCGAACAAGGTTTTTTCTGAATTTGTCCACCCACCATTGATGACCTCGCTTCGCGAGGTCAATCTTTCATTGAATCGATTGACGAATCGCTCAAAATGGCTGCCAACTTTGGACTGGACGGATCCACAAACAAGATGCTGGGTGTCGTTGAAATTGTTTGTCTGCTTCTTTTCATTATCCCCAGAACCGGAATATTGGGTACACTCTTATTGGTTGCTTACATGGGTGGCGCTATAGCTACGCATGTAGAACATGGCGTATCTATTGTTGTACCTTGCATCATTCAATCATTTTTATGCGTAGTTGCCTTCTATCGTTTAGAACGTAGATCCAAATTATTAAACTCAACATCATGAACAGAATACTGGTAATACTTACGATTGACACGAATAACCTTCCAAGCAATTTTCCAGAAATACTACATCAAGAACGTGAAGTGGTGGCCCAATGGAAACAAGAAGGGATTTTAGAACAAATATTTTTAAGACCAACAAAGAATGGCGCTGTTCTTATCTTAAAAGATATTTCAGAAGAAGAGGCCTCTGCATTGGTAAAAACATTGCCATTTTATCCATTGAGCAAATCGTTGGAAATATTACCGCTGATAAAAGATCAAAGTCTCTAGCATCTTTAGTAGAGAGTTCCCTGTTGACGTCAGTGAGCAACGATTACTAAACAGACACAATAAGGTTTTCTACTGTACCGGCACATTGAAAACACCTTCGGTGATGTTTTTGATGCCAGGACCCGCTCCGTTATTATCTTTGACCGGTCCGCTGAAACTACCCACCAGTCGGCTGGAGGTGAAACTGGTGATGATAATAGTAAATGCCGGATTCTGGTTTTGGTTGTTGATATCGGTCAAGGCCAAAAAGGAGGTGCCGGCTGCATCGGTGTAGTCGCATCCCAGCGTAATACCGGTAGCGGATTGATTTACGGTATACGTACCTGGAACGATGCTGCCACCGAATGCTTTGGTGATTCCGAGGCTGATGGAAGGATCAAAGCTAGTGTTGACGCTGCTCCCATCAATACTTAAAATGGGAAAACCGGTTGAGTTGTCCAGTCCAGCCGATGCATTGATGTTGAACGTGGTAAACACACCCTCTATTTTACAGGTAATGAAATCGGTGGGCGTGCCACTGATGGTTACATTGAACAGGCATGACGTACCTGCATGGTTTACCGGAAAGGCATAGGTGCCCGAATTATTGGGCGTGCCAGACGCAGTCAATGTGATGGTTTGCGGACCCGTTGTCGTGAAAACACCCGTTGCTGAAAAAACAAGTCCTACAATACTGGCCGTCGAAATTGAATAACTACCGGTTGCGGTTACGTTTACATTGATGGCCACTGTATTGCCGACGTTCATAGGTGTACCCAGGTTGTATGTGCCATTGAGAATAGCTCCCGTACATCCGTTCGGTGCACCGCCTAGGGAGAATACCGCGGGAGCTACCGCTGGTGAAAAGGTAACCGGAAAACTGCAGCTGCTACCACCACCCGTAACCGGGAAATTAAAGGTTCCGGATACTGTTGGTGTGCCGGTAGCTGTAAGTGTTACCGACGTGGTTCCGGCATTCAGGGTGCCTGCAGCCGCAAAGGACACACCATTTACAACCGGTGTGCTCATGGTAAATGTACCTGGGTTCGTAACGCTGATATTTACAGTAGCCGTACTGGAGGATGTTAATGCCAATCCCTGCATATACGTTCCGCTCAGGGTGCTGCCAGCACAAGTACCACCGGCCCCGCCGAAGCTGTATTGCGCCTGGGTTGTGCCACCTCCACCGGAGGGTTGCACAGATACATCCACTGTACAGGAGCTGTTGTTGTTTCGGTATGTGATTACAAAACGATTGTTACCCGGATTGACAGGCGTGCCGCTACCATATAGACGAATGGTATTGATACCCGCATTTCCAACCGTTCCGCTGCCATAAAACCAATAGCCGTTTACCGTATCCGACAGGATCTCATACACACCCGGCGAGGTGATGTTAACTTGTACATCAATGGTGTTCCCAGTGCCTAGGAGGGAATCCTCCTGATAAACACCGCGCACCGTGCTGGGCAAACAGTCCCGGGTAGCCGAATCGATTTTAAGACTTCCTACCGATTGGTTATTTCGATCAAAATTCAGTTCTTTCTGGCAGGCATTGAGCATCAACAAGCTGGCGAGAAAGAACGACAGGAGTCGACAATATTTCAAAAAAGATGGATGGTTCATTTGCTGGAAAGGTGTTTACGGTGTTGTTGCAGTATCTTTTGTGGACGCGGATGAAGCCGGCATGAATTTTTTTTGAAAAACGATCAAGGCAATCACTCCGGTGCTGATGGCCGCATCGGCGATGTTGAAAATAGGTCGAAAAAATTCAAAGTCTTCACCGCCCCAAATTGGGAACCAGTCGGGGAATTGACCGTTGATCAAAGGAAAATGAAGCATATCGACCACATTTCCCTGAAAAAGTTGACCATATCCATTAGATGAAAATTGGGCACGTCCGGCATATGGCATGTAAAAACCAATGGCTGCATCAAACGTGTACCCTTTGTCAAAAATTAAACCGTAAATACAGCTGTCGATTAGATTGCCCAGGGCACCGGCAAAAATCAGCGAAGCGCAAACAATAAAGCCGGTGTGGTATTTTTCGCGTACAATCTTGTTCAGATAATAGATGCCAAAAATTACAGCACCTAATCGAAACAAGGTGAGAGCAATTTTACCCCAGCTTCCACCAAATTTCAGGCCGTAGGCCATGCCCGGATTCTCTACAAAATGTAAGTAAAACCAATTACCGAACACGGCATT
>JBJTXG010000304.1:0-13819 GCA_046082125.1 Ferruginibacter sp.
CCCCTGGCGATGTACGCATTCACCGAATCGGGAGAAACCGAGCAATACTGGCTCAACGCAATACCGGCCGGTGGCGGATGTATCAATAATGCCAGCTGGCACCTAACCAATCATCGGTTGCCGTTTGGCGGACGAGGACACAGTGGCATTGGAAACTATCAGGGCAAACACAGCTTCGACCGATTTAGTCATCAGAAAGCCATTTTAAAAACGCCCACCTGGTTTGACCCGAATGTAAAATACCCGCCATTTACCGGAAAGCTGAATCTTTTCAAATGGTTTATCGGAAAATGATCGTTCGCATAATCGCCAACTTTTTTTTCTAAAGCGTGTTACAAGTAAAAGCATATGAAGTTCCTGTACGGATTTTTATTGGTCGTCGCCGGAATCTCCCTCTATGTTCTCATAGATAATAGAAATCAATCGAAAATGACATTCCGTCAAAAACTCATTCGCACGTTTTATCCGGTATTAGAACGTTTATCAGGTAAAAACGTACAAGAAAACAAGCAGATTGTTCAGCCGCCACACTCGATCTATGATATGAGTATTACACTAACCGACGGTCAAACCATCAAGCTGGATTCTTTCCGCGGAAAAAAAATACTCATTGTCAACACGGCATCCGGGTGCGGATATACGCCGCAGTATGAAAAACTGGAAGCGCTGTACCGACAACACCAAGACTCGCTGGTAATAATAGCCTTTCCCTCGAACGATTTTAAACAACAAGAGCCAGGCACGAATGAGGATATTGCCGCCTTTTGTAAAAAGAATTTTGGTGTAACGTTTCCCATCGCACAAAAAGGAACTGTAAAAAAAGGGCTACATCAGCAAGGATTGTATAAGTGGCTAACAGACCCTTCTCAAAACGGCTGGAATAACCGGGCACCCGACTGGAATTTTTGTAAATACCTGATTAGTGAAAACGGCGTATTATTGCGGGTCATGAATGCCGGCGTGACCGGCAAGGCTCTTATTGCTGCGCCATGAATGAAGCTTCATTGATCGCCTCGTTTCTCGAAAAAAACCGCCGAATCGCCTTTGGAAACAGTCCGTTGATTCCACATCGGATTCGTACATACAAACCCTCCTGCTGGGTACGCCTCTATAGTTTACCGGAGGCAAAGCGTTACCCGGAAACGGCCGCTGATTGGGACCAGTTACTTTCTCGCCAAAACGACATTTTTGAATACCTGACGACAGCCGATAATCAACTGTATTTTATTGAAACCAAAATTGTGAGCGCTGCGCGAACAGAGAACATGCCACGAATTGGCTGTTTGAGCGAATTTGTTTTCGATGCGCTAGAGCCGGTTGATGTATCTTTCGAAGATCCACATCTGTTTGATGCTGGTGATAGTCTTCTAAACCGCATCACATCGATTCGTTGGAAACGGCATCGAATAGACGATGTGCTTCGTGCGTTTGCTAATGATACATTACGAGGGTTTTTTCTAACGGCCGACGGACAAACATGGATTATTCCCTACGACGGAGGGGTTGATCTGGTTTTTAATGAGGAAAAAGCTCGAAACGCCTGTGCCGACTATTTCAAGCGCTGGAGATCCGATCGGGCGGACGGATTATAACATGGGTAATTTCCCGATATTTACTCTTTTTGAAAAAATCACCATGAAAACAGTATCAATACTCTTGTTTGTTTTGATGATTACCGGATATCCGTTATTTAATCAAAACATCCGCGCACAAACCGTCCGAATAGGCAACACCACATGGATGTCGGTAAACCTGTCGGTAGATACGTTTCGTAATGGCGACAAGATACCAGAGGCCTCTACGCCCGAGGCATGGAAAAAAGCCGGCGAAAGCGCCAAGCCCGCCTGGTGTTGGGCGATAACCGGCGATAGCCTTGCTCAACAACGAGCCGGCCGGCTGTATAACTGGTTTGCGGTGTCTGATCCGCGAAAGTTGGCGCCCCATGGCTGGCGAATCCCCACCGACTCGCTTTATATAGACATGATGAATCAAATAGGCGGGCAGCAACAGGCCGGCAAACAACTCAAAGCGGTGGGCGCCTGGACCGAAAAAATCACGTATAAAGGAACTGACTTCAGTGCAGTCCCAACCGGCTTTATTAATGCCGACGGTGAGCGGGTGGGGTATGGCCGCTATGCCTATTGGTGGACCTCCAACGAAAGCAACGCCCTGGTTGCCTGGTACAGAGGCCTACGTTATTTAGACGATGAATTGATTACCGGCGGCAATAGGAAAGAAACCGGTTATTCGGTTCGGTGTGTAAGGGAATAAAAAGCATACACCGGACGATCCCCGGTTTTTTGTCCTAACTCCTTAAAAAAGGACTTAAAATTCTTTGTAATTATTAGGATTACCTCCTCCATCTTTTAATTCAATCATAAAACATATGGAGTTGGAATTATCATTTGGTCTATAAATCATAAAAACAAATTCATTTTTTTTAGCTCTGACTAATCCTACTTCATAATCGTTATTCATGTTGTCAACAGCTCTTGATAAAAGGGTTATTTCTTTTTCTCCGGCAACTATTTTTTCTGATCCAAACTGAAATGGGTCAGTAATCGTGAAAGAATAATTTTCGAAAAACACTCTACTTATGTTATCTATACTAGATGCCTTGTTTTTCCAGACCACACTTATATCCTTAAAGAGCCAAGACTTCTCTCCATTTGAAGTCTTCATGATGTTTACATTTTGATAAGTGGTAGTGGTTTGTGAAAACGAATTAGCAACGAGACATAACGATGCCACAAAAAATAATAACTGTTTCATATTTTAGGGTTTAGATTTTCAATATACCAAATCTCATTCGCGAGAAGCCAACTGATACAATAGTTAACGTTTCTTTCTCCTTCGTACATGATGACGATATCGAAAAAAAATAAAAGGCATGTTTGTCTGTAGGCTAAGCCAGGCCTTGATCTTGGCAAAAAATAAAAGAGCATACAGGGATAGAACAAGAAAAAACGCGGCTCGATGTATTAACGAAGCTTTAGTATAACACAAAACGTATTTGTGTGGAATAAATACAAAAACCAATGTCTCGATCAGCATCCGATCAATCAGTAAATAACAAAGGAAAGCTCCGAAGAAATATCGGCATCAACAATACCCTTTTTCAACGAGCAGTTCGGCAATTTGAATGGCATTCGTAGCGGCGCCTTTACGAAGGTTGTCTGATACGATCCACGCGTTTAGTGTATTAGGTTGTGTTTCATCATACCGAAGCCGGCCAACAAAGGTTTCATCTTTGTCGTGTGCCGTCAGCGGCATTGGATAAATGAAGTGATGAATATCATCTTTTAAAACCACGCCAGGTGATGACGATAACAACAATCGAACCTCATCAAGTGTAAACGGCTTCTCAAAAGCAATATTCACCGATTCGCTGTGACCGCCTACCGTAGGAATTCGTACACAGGTGGCTGTTAGTCTTATATTTTCATCTCCCATGATTTTCATGGTTTCGTTGGTCATTTTCATTTCCTCCTCGGTATAGCCATTCTCGAGAAACTGATCAATGTGTGGAATGGCATTAAGGTCAATGGGATATTTATAAGCCATTTCGCCGTCAATTCCTTTTCGTTCGTTCATGAGTTGGGTAACCGCTTTCACGCCCGTGCCGGTAACGCTTTGATATGTGCTTACTACTACGCGTCGAATGCTATAACGATCGTGTAGGGGCTTCAAAACAATCACCAATTGAATCGTTGAACAGTTGGGATTAGCGATGATAAAGTCATCGTTTTCAATAACCCATCCGTTCACTTCCGGCACTACCAGTTTTTTAGTTGGATCCATCCGCCACGCGCTTGAATTGTCAATTACCCGGATGCCTGCGGCGGCAAACCGAGGCGCCCATTCGAGTGAAGTAGATCCGCCTGCTGAAAAAAGGGCCAAGGCCGGTTTTTGATCAACGGCAGTTTGCATGCCCACAATCGGAACATCGGCACCTCGAAACGCAATTTTTTTTCCGATTGATTTTTCAGAGGCAACCGGTATCAGTTCGGTAACCGGAAATGACCGCTCGGCCAATACCTGCAACATTTTTGAACCAACCAGTCCGGTAGCACCAACAACCGCTATTTTCATCTTCGCTTTTTTACAAAAATACTCGCGATGTATCAATTCACAACGGTCGCTCCGAAATTAAAAGCCGAATCTAAATGAATGTAAACGGGTAAAAACCGTCTAGGCGGCCCAATCGACCCCATCTTTGATAGGAAGATTACCCAATGCGTACGATCCTTTTTTTCAGTTTATTATTCAGTATAAATCGGTTGACGGCCCAGGTAAACGAATCTTTTTCGGATGGCGACTATATCCAAAACCCTTCATGGTATACACCAGGCACGCAATGGACAATTGATAATTTTCGATTACGCAGCGCAGCAATAGGCATCAACCAGCGCTTCTTTATTAGTACGTCTTCTATCCCCGACAGCGCCTTCCAATGTACATTAGATGTTGGGCTTGCTTTCAATCCGTCTTCGCTGAATTACGTCGATGTGTTTGTAATATCAACAGATACAAATTTACAATCAACGACATCCTCCGGGTATTTTATTCGATTAGGCGGTACAGAGGATGAAATATCGCTTTATCGAAAAGAGGGCCCAACAATCACCAAAATAATAGACGGCACCAATGGTGTTTTGAATCAGTCGGATAGTCGTATTCATCTTGAGCTGGAGAGAAAACCCGGATCGGTGTGGTCGCTATATCGAACGATAAATGATGGCGTTCGGTTTTTAGAAGGAACCATTACGGATACGATGTATTTCCAAGGACATGCTTTTGGCTTTCTTGTTCAACAGAGTACCGCCTCTTTTTTTCAGCGACACTATTTCGATAATATTGAGCTAGGCCCATATACGCCCGACACTCTTTCACCGAGCGTGGATAGTGTTTGGGTTTTGTCTGATCAACAGGTGATGGTTCGGTTTTCCGAGCCAATGGACACCAATGGGTTGTTTGACCCCCTGCATTATATGCTAGGCGATATTGGTATGCCAACGTATATAACCCCGGCATCGGCGCAATGCGATCTGGTGCAATTGGTATTTCCCAATCCGGTGCCTGCTCGTCAATCGTTAACCCTGTCGGCGAGCGGATTGAATGATCGGGCCGCCAATTCGATCCGTTCCGCGCCTTTTCCATTTGTATATTATGTGCCCCGCCGATATGATATATTGATAACCGAAATCATGGCCGATCCGGAGCCGGTTCAGGTGCTTCCACCTGTGGAGTGGATCGAGCTTCGGAACAAGACATCTTTTCCGATTTCTCTTTCACAATGGCGCATCACTCATTCGGGTGGGCAGATCGCCGTACTGCCTTCGATCGTTTTGTTGCCGGACAGCTTGCTGGTTTTAACATCTATTTCGGGCGCAACCGCCATGCAGTCTTTTCGTAATGTGGTGCCGGTTTCGGGCTTTCCGTCATTGTATAATGAGACGGACAGGATTGTATTAGCAGACAACAATCAGCAAATCATTCATGCGGTTCATTATAATGATCGCTGGCATACCAACACGCTCAAGCAACACGGGGGCTGGAGCCTGGAAATGATCGATTATAACAATCCTTGTTCTCAGGCAGACAACTGGGCGTCTTCGGTGTCGGATTTTGGAGGCACACCCGGAAAAAACAACAGCGTAGATGCTGTTTTGCCCGACGAATCGCCGCCGTTTATCAATCGGATTTTTGCTGTTGATTCTATGCATATCGCGCTGCAGTTTAATGAACCAATGGATAGCGCGGTCGTGGCCAACCCTGGTTATTATTTTATCAATAAAGGGTTGGGCCATCCGGCATCCGTATCCGTGGTTCCGCCGCTTTTTTCACAGGTGATTATCCGGTTGTCATATCCGATGATACGAGAGCAGGTGTATTCTATACAAATCAGGGATTTGGTTGATTGTGCAGGAAATTCAATACTAGCTAGAGACTATTCATTAGGACTATGTGAGCCGATTATTCCGGGAGATATTGTCATCAACGAGGTATTATTCAATCCAATATCCGGAGCCTATGATTATGTCGAATGTTACAACCGAAGTAAGAAAGCCATTAATTTGGCCGACTTGTTGTTGGCGAATAGAAATAGCATGCAACAGCCCGATAATTATACGCCCGTTTGTCGCGAGAACCAGGTTTGTATGCCTGGCGACTATTGGGTGTTGACTCAAGACAGCCTAGCGCTGTTAATCAATCAACCAGAAGCCGAGGCACAACGCATATTGACAATAAAATCCATGCCTTCATTCAATAACGATCGCGGCGTTGTTTTAGTGATCGATAAACAAGGCAGGATCATTGATGAGTTAAATTATTCCGAACGATGGCATTATCCCGGTTTGTCAAATACCGAAGGGGTCGCACTAGAAAGAATCAACCCGGATCAGCTAACGCAAGATAGCACCAATTGGCACAGCGCTTCTGCCACATCCGGATATGGAACGCCCACCCAGCAGAATAGTCAAAGGATCTACGAGGATGAGTCAATAGCCGATCCGATAACGGTGTATCCAACAATAATCAGCCCCAACAACGACGGAATCGACGACGTCTTGCAACTTCGATACCAGTTTTTAAAACCAGGCAATCGTGCACGTGTTTTGCTCTTTGATCTTTCCGGCAGCGTTGTAACAATAATTAATAACGGATTTTTGTGTGGTACTACCGGCGTTGTTTACTGGAATGGTACCGACTCATTGTCACGCATTTTACCTCAGGCCATGTATGTGCTCTGTGTGGAATGGGAAGAGCGATCCGGGATCCGGCGCCGACAAAAAACCCCCATTTTTATTAGTCGATGAATCAGACTGAAGGCTCGTCTTTTTTCAACACGGGCTTTCGCTCTATAAAATAACGAACCAATAAAAAACCACCAACACCTACAAACAAAGCGAATAGATTGATTTCCGGATATTTAGCAATTTCCTGAGCAACCTTTTCTGCTTCACTGTAATTTTTAGGAGGAACCATATTCTTATGAGTCATTGCTAATCCTAATCCTATAGACTCGAAAATAAAAAACAGCACAACGGTAATCAACATCCATTTACCGGACGATAATCCCCGCTCTTTGGCAAGCCGGCTATTGTGCCTGCACATAAAAAACAATAAAATCAGCTCTATCATAATCAGACTAAATCAATATTAAAATTGACCAACTGAACAAAGGCGCCTATCCGTTCGTCAATTTCTTTTTTGGTGATTTCCCGCAAACGTTCGGGCCCGAACTTCTCGACACAAAAGCTGGCCATGGCACTTCCAACGATGATCGCTGTTTTCATGTTATTAAAATGAATGTCTTTTGTTTTGGCAAGGTGTCCGATAAAACCTCCGGCAAACGTATCGCCGGCGCCTGTAGGATCGAACACATCTTCCAGCGGCAACGCGGGAGCAAAGAAAACATGATTTTCGTGGAACAACAAAGCACCGTGCTCACCCTTTTTGATGATTAGAAATCGCGGGCCCAATTGCATGATTTTTCTGGCCGCCTTTACCAGCGAATACTCGCCGCTTAGTTGACGCGCTTCACCATCGTTTACCAATAATACATCTACCAGCGTCAGGGTTTCTTTCAGGTCATCCATAGCCACATCCATCCAAAAGTTCATCGTATCCATTACGATGAGCTTGGGTCGGGTGGTGAGCTGGCGAATCACACTGGTTTGTAATTTAGGCATCAGGTTGCCCAGCATCAAGAATTCGCTTCCCTGATAACTATCAGGCACAACCGGATTGAAATCGGCCAACACATTCAGGTCGGTGACCAGGGTGTCGCGACTGTTCATATCCGTATGATAACGACCGCTCCAGAAAAACGATTTTTTATCAGGCACCTGCTCAATACCCTCGGTAATGACGCCGCGGGTCCGCAGGGTGTTCAGCTCTTCTTCCGGGAAATCATTACCAATGATGGAAATCTGCCGAACAGGCGTAATAAAATTGCTTGCGGCATAAGCAACGTAGGTGGCCGATCCGCCAACAATACGGTCTACTTTTCCAAATGGGGTTTCGATGGCATCAAACGCCATGGTGCCAACGGTAATTAATGACATACGATAAGATTAAGGATAAAAAATCGCACAAAACTAACGGATATGCATCAGCTTGCGCAAACAATCATCATCATTTTCGGTACTTTGTGTACATGCTGTTAAGAATTCATCCGGAGAACCCGCAGGAGCGATTGATTCATCAGGCGGTTGATTGCTTAAAAAAAGGCGGGATCATCATCTACCCAACGGATACGATATACGGACTGGGTTGCGATATTCACCAACCCAAAGCCATTGAGCGAATCTGCCAGATCAAAGGAGTGGATCCCAAAAAAGCCCAGCTTTCATTCATCTGCAAAGATCTTAGCGATTTAAGTTTGTACACGAAAGGAATCGGAACGCCTCTTTTTCGATTGCTTAAAAGCCACCTGCCCGGCCCGTTCACATTTATTTTACCCGCCAGCAAACAGGTTCCCCGGCTTCTTCAAAGCAAAAAGTCTACGATTGGCCTTCGTGTTCCCGATAATGAAATATGTCGGGCAATCCTAACCTCGCTGGGCAACCCCATATTGAGCGCATCGCTGCCGGGAGACATGGCTGAAGAATATACCGATCCCGAAATCATGCACAGTACATTTATAAACCGGGTAGATTTGGTAATCGATGGCGGTGCAGGTGGCCTGGTTCCGTCTACGGTGGTAGATTGTACCAGCAACGAGCCGGCTATTATTCGGCAGGGTCAGGGGATGCTGGAATCTCATTAAACCAACTTCGACCGAATACGTCTGTTACGCAAAATCATCATAACATGTTCCGATTGTTTTGGACCGTTTGCTTTTCTATTACCATTGTATCCGCCCTTGCCCAGCGAATACAAAGCGGCACACCGCCCCCCTCAACCGACAAAACCATTGCCGGCGGCTCCTTAAACCTTGCTTTTGCGGGCAATTATCAACAAGTTGGGGTTAGTCCTTATTGCGGGGTTCAACTGAATCAATACATAGACCTTGCCGGAACGGCCGGTGTTCAATATCAGTCGGGGCGGGATCTCTCCAATAATAAAATATCCCAGGTGGTTTATGGTCCGGGCGCATTCATGCGTATTTTCCCCCTTCGTTTTTTATATATCCAGGGACAATATGAATTCAATTTCATCCAAAAAACCGCCCACATTGCTGGCATATCAACGTCAGCAAACCATGACGCAAACAGTTTTTTGGTAGGTGGTGGGTTGGCAACAGCAAGAAGCAAAACCCGACCCTCGTATTTCTATTTTTCTATAGTATGGGATGTTGCCAACGACCGGTATTCGCCGTATAAAGACCAATACGACCGGTCAATACCCGTTATTCGAACCGGCGTGAACATATCGCTCGCGCCACAACCGGCTAAGCCTCGTAATAAGGTAGCAAATCCGCTTCCACGAAAAAGGATTTGGTATCGCCCATGGCGCGGTCGTCGCTGGTGATTGTATGGGGTTTCATATTAAGGAACTCCTAAAAAAAACAAAAAACTCAACTGACGCGTATTAATTGTGTATCTTGGTCTGCGGGGCAAAAAAAGCCCCGTATATTTTTATGAAAACACAACGTAAACAGCTATCGATTGCCGCCCTTTTTTGCATGATGGCATTCTCGACACTTGCACAAAAAGGGATGACCTTTGAAACAGGTTCTTTCGCAGACATCAAGGCAAAGGCAAAGCGAGAGAAAAAACTCATTTTTATGGATTGTTACACCACCTGGTGCGGACCCTGTAAAACCATGGCCCGAGAAACCTTTACACAGCAAGAGGTTGGAAACTATTTCAATCCGCGCTTTGTAAACGCTAAATTTGATATGGAAGAAGAGGGCGACGGAACACAAATTTCCAGAACGTATGAAATCATGTGCTATCCGAACCTATTGGTTTTGGACGCAGATGGCAACCTGTTGCATCGCGCCTCCGGTTACAAAGACGCCGAGGATTTTATCGAGTTTGCCAAAACAGCGCAGGATCCATCCAAGCGGTTTACGGCAGTCAAAGAGGATTATGAGCGCAATAAGAATAGTAAAGAAAAAACCCTTGAATATCTAACCTATTTAGGTGGCACCTGTCTTTCAACGGAAGACGTTGCAAAAAACTACCTGAGTATGTTAACCGAGAGCGACTACAAAGATCCTCAAAACTGGTCGGTGCTGAATGAATATGCCGTTGATTTCAATGGAGCCCCTTTTAGGTATATCGCCAAAAACTGGTCTGATTTTGTGGACGAACATTCGGCTGATGATATGCGGGATTATGCCATTAAAGTGCTTTATACCACGGCGGAAAAAATGGCATCTGATGAAAAACCAACAGAAGAAATGGATGCTTTCCTACGCGAGGCCCGAGGATTGAACATACCCGCTGTAAAAAACGAAGACCTCTTCGATATAAAATTATTTTTCCTGTCCAAAAAAGAGGCCTGGGCTGAATACATTGCAACGGCTATGGAAGGTGGCGACCAATTACTCAGAGACGGCTCTGTTAATCAGGTTTGCTGGAACATATTCTTGCATGGAGACGAGCGCATTGTCTTTCAGAAAGCAGAAGGCTGGATGAAAAAATATATCTCGGAAAAAAAGCCGGATTATGATTGGGTGATGGGCATCAGCAAGACCGTTCCCAAGTGGCTCGTTGATTTAGGGCTGCCGGCCGATAAACACGCCGACGCGAAGGCTTACCTGGCCGAAAAAATGCTGTATTCACAATATGACACCTACGCCTCGCTCTTATATAAGCTGAAAAACAAAAAAGAAGCACAGAAATATGCAGACTTAGCCATTGGCATTGCTAAAGAATATGAACTTGATTACGAAAGCACGCAAGGCCTATTGAATGATATTAAAAAGCTGAAATAATTCAAATAGAACAAAACGACAGAAAACCCTCTGAAAAGAGGGTTTTTTATTTACAGCAAGCGAGTAGGGGGATTACTACGTGAAGCAACTAACACATATCCCTAAACGATATGTTTAATCGACAGAAAATAATTAATTAATAGTCTATTCATCTCCGTCACAGGGACATCATTACATAAAACGAAAGAACCCTCGCTTGTTATCAAAAATATTATTCTGGTTCTATTTAAAAAAAGTAATTTCACGTCCGAAAAAAAGCACCACCACCATGAAAAAATGGACCCTGCTATTGCTAACGATCTTTTTTATCGGCTCAGCATTTGCACAAAACAAAAATCCTTGGTCTGCAAACCTGAACTCCACGGGGATAACACCGGACAAATCAGTGAGTAGACTTAGCTTTCCAACCAAATTCAAATTATTCGATCTCGATCTTACCGAGCTGCGCCAACAACTGTTTAATGTTGTCGATAACTGGAACGCACACACGACAACCATCGCCCTGCCCAATGCCGATGGGAATATCGAGTATTTCATCATCAACGAAGCATCCAATTTCGAACCGGCATTACAGGCACAGTTTCCGGAGATTCGTGCGTTTTCCGGCCGCGGATTAACCGACAAGTATGCGACACTCAAACTCAGCTATTCGCCGCAAGGCATTCAAACGATGGTTTTCCGCGCAGATCGTCCGAATGAATTCATTGAGCCCTATTCGGCAGATCATCGCACGTATGCTGTGTTTGCCAAACAACGTGTTGCCGGTCAGTTGCCGTGGAGTTGCTCCACACCAGATCAACACCTCGCAGAAAGTTTGAACGGACAAGTAGCCACACTGAATCTAAGCGCACGTTCTGGTGGCGATTTAAAAACCATGAGATTGGCCCAATCTTGTAATGGAGAGTACTCCAACTATTTTGGGGCTACCAGTTCAGCACAAGTGAATCTGGTGTTGGCGGCTTTCAACAATACACTTACCAGATGTAATGGTGTATATGAAAAAGACTTGGCTCTACACCTGAACCTGATTGCCAACACGACTGCGGTTATTTATTATAACCCATCAACCGATCCGTATACTACATTATCTAGTTGGAACTCTCAACTACAATCAACCTTGAACAGCGTGATTGGTGCAGCCAATTACGATATCGGTCACATGTTCGGATCAACAGGCGGTGGTGGTAATGCCGGTTGTATCGGTTGTGTGTGTAGCGACGCAAACAAAGGATCAGGAATCACTTCTCCTGCTGATGGTATTCCACAGGGCGACAATTTTGATATTGATTACGTGGCCCATGAAGTTGGTCACCAGTTGGGCGCCAACCACACCTTTTCTCATTCGCTTGAAGGAACCGGCGTCAACAAAGAACCAGGTTCGGGCATCACGATCATGGGTTATGCGGGCATCACGGCTCAGGACATGTCGAATCACTCGATAGACATCTTCCATCAGGCGTCTATTCAACAGATTCAAACCAACCTGGCTACCAAAACTTGTCCGATTACTACCAGCATTACGGCTACGAATGCTACGCCGGTGGTTGCGGCCCTGACCAATTATACCATTCCTATCAGCACACCCTTTGCACTCACTGGTAACGCAACCGATGCCAACGGCGATCCTTTAACGTATTGCTGGGAGCAAAATGATAATTCAACGGTTTCGGGAACCAGCTCCGTAGCCAGTGCAACCAAAGCATCAGGCCCGAACTGGCTGACGTTTCCGGCAACATCGTCCAATGTGCGTTTGTTTCCGCGTTTATCAACCATCCTGGCTGGCTTAAATGTTACAGCACCACTAACTGGTGGTGACGCCGGCGCGAATTGTGAAGCATTGAGCTCTGTCGCTCGAACATTGAACTTCCGTGTTACCGTACGCGACAATGCACCGTACAGCTCCACGGCTCCTGTAACTGTTGGTCAAACACAGTTCGCCGATGTGGTAGTAACTGTAAATGGCACAGCTGGCCCTTTTGCTGTTTCAGCGCCGAATACAGTCGTTACCTGGGCGGGTGGTTCTACGCAAACAGTAACCTGGAGTGTAAACAGTACCAATCTTTCTCCTATCAACTGTGCCAATGTGAAAATTTCATTGAGCACCGACGGCGGACAAACCTTCCCAACTGTTTTGGTGGCCAGCACACCGAACGATGGAACAGAAGCCGTTGTTATTCCTGCGACACCATCTACTACCGCCCGTATCAAAGTTGAAGCGGTAGGAAATATCTTCTTCGACATCAGCAACACCAACTTCACCATAGGTGGAACGGTGGCTTGCGGCGATCCAACCGCATTGACATCATCGGCGATTGGCAACAATACAGCAACCATCAGCTGGTCTGCAGTAAGCGGCGCCATCAGTTATGCTGTTGACTACAAATTGAACAGTTCTACCACCTGGACCAGCTTTGCTACAGCACAAGCGGGAACCACGGCTAATTTAAGCGGACTTACACAAGGCTCATTATACGATTGGAGAGTAAGAGCGACTTGCTCTGCCGGAAGCGGCAACTATGTAGCGGCACAGTTTACTACTACTGCTCCGTTTGTATGTAATGCGCCAACCGGACTGACGGCAACCAACATCACCGCAACCGGAGCTACGTTGAGCTGGGGCGCGGTAACTGGTGCGGCTAGTTATGCCGTAGATTATAAATTAAGCACCGATGCCACTTGGACCAGCGCGGCTACTGCAACAACATCCACCAGCGTAACATTGAGCGGTCTGACTGCTTCATCTTTGTACGATTACAGAGTAAGTACCAATTGTGGCGCGAATGGCAGCAGCGGATTTACATCGGCTCAGTTCACCACCACGGCGCCTTTTGTGTGTAACGCACCAAGCGGACTGACGGCAACCAACATCACCGCAACCGGAGCTACGTTGAGCTGGGGCGCGGTAACTGGTGCGGCTAGTTATGC